>DASYXX010000746.1:0-7274 GCA_035934395.1 Streptosporangiaceae bacterium | reverse complement strand
GGGCCGGTCGGGCCGCCAGGGTCAGCGTGGCTCCCACGCCCGCCAGGGCGGGGCTCACGCCCGGCCCGACGCGGGCGACGCCGCGAACGGCCCGGCGATTCCCGGTGGGCTCGCGGGCCAGGGCGTGGACCGGCCGCAGCGGCCCAGCCGACTGCAGTACAGCGCGCCGAGCGAGGACGCGAGCGGCCGGTCCGAGCAGCGCAGCGCATCGCGGAACGGCGTCGACTACTCCAAGGTGGGCCGGAACGCGCCATGCCCGTGCGGTTCGGGCCGCAAGTTCAAGCAGTGCCACGGCGACCCGCGCAACCGGTGAGCCTCTAGCCTGCGGACCCGCACCCGGCCAGGCGGCGCGTGCCCGACTCGCCAGCGCGATCGCGGTACCGCCGTCGCGCCGCCCAACCCGTTTTACCCGTATCAGGCCCCAATTTGCGGGGCGGAGAGTCCCCGCTGGATTGTGGTCGATAGGCCACCGACCACCTTCTATGGGCCTGCGGCGGGATAACCCGTTGTTCTGGGCTCGGGCTGCCAGCGGCGTGGTATGCAGGCCCCAAGGGGCGCGGCGGGGCCCGCCGACGGCCTGGTCGGCGGGGCTCCCGGTGATCTAGGACCCAAAACCGATGGCCAGGCCGTGCGGGAAACGTCGAATGCCGCATAACGGGCGGGCCGTAGGGCCAGTAGCGGGCGGCGCGCCAGCGCTGGTGCGCCGCAATTGCAGCCGCCGCGTCGGAGTTGCAGATGTTTGCGCCGGAGAACAGCCGCCGCGCCGGAGTACAACCGTTGCGCCGGTCGTCAGGCGGCCTCGATGGCGGTGCAGACCCACCTGGCCGCTCGCCCGGCACGCCCCGGGGTAGCACCGCGCGGGCCGTCGCGCTCTAGGCGGACGGCCAGGGCGCGCACGCTGGAGCCGAAGCCGACGATCACGGTCATCTCGACGACACCGGAGGTCGGCCGTGACGTCACGACCCGGCGCACCCGCGGCTGAACTCCGCCCGCGAGCATCGGCCCGAGCTGCCGGATCCGCTTGCGCGCCTGGTCGGTGGTCCACGGGACGATCTGGCCCTGGGGGCGTGACCCCGCCAGTGTCTCGGCCAGTACCTGCGCGAACTGGCTTGGCCACTCGGCGGGTGCAGCCTGCCCTGACCGCGCCGGGTTCAGCCCCGGCTGGCCGGCGGCCGGGGGCCGGCGGGGCGTCGGGCGCTGGCGGGGTGTCGCCGGCTGGCTTTGCGTCGCGGGCTGGCCGGGAGGCTGCGGGCCAGCCTGGGAGGTCCGCGCAGGGGTGCTGACCACCGCTCTGGGGTTCGTCGCCAGTGTGAGCCGACGTGCCGGCCTGGACTCGCGCGGCCCTGCGGCGCGGCGCTCGTCGTCGTAGGGCGGCGCTGAATCGGGGACCGCGATCAGTCGCACCCCGGCGGCGTCGGGCAGCGGCCGTCTCCTGGCCGGCGGCCGGTCGATGCCGGGCACAAGCGGCAGCACCTGGCGGCGCGCCGTACCGGAGACCCGAGAGCGGGGTTCCCCGGGCGGAACCGGCGGTGGTGGCATAGGACCTCCGGGAGGAGCGGGCTCCGGCATCTATGGCAGGGGGTCCGGGGGCGTAGCCCCGGTGATAACACCGAGTTGTACCCGGCGCCGGTGACATTTCTGGCGCCAGGGCGGCTCGCCGGCGGCGGGCGGGGGACCGCCGGGCGGCGCGGAATGCGCGGGCGGCCCGGCTCGTTCACCCCTGTGGGGCGCGCGAACCGCGCCGAACGCCCAACTCAGACCGAGATGCCTGCCCGGGGGCAGGCCCTCACAGGAGACAACACCGTGTCGCTGCCACCGCTGGTCACGCCGGCCGCCGCGCTGACCGTTGACGAGGTCAAGCGCTACTCGCGCCACCTGATCATCCCGGAGATCGGGATGACCGGGCAGAAGCGCCTGAAGAACGCCCGGGTGCTCTGCGTGGGTGCGGGCGGGCTGGGCTCGCCTGCGCTGCTGTACCTGGCCGCCGCGGGAGTGGGGACGCTTGGCATCATCGACTTCGACGTTGTCGACGAATCCAACCTGCAGCGTCAGATCATCCATGGCCAGTCGGACGTGGGCCGCCCGAAGGCCCAGTCCGCGCGCGACAGCATCAGGGAGATCAACCCGTACGTCACCGTGGTGCTGCACGAGGAGCGCCTGGACTCCGACAACGCGATGGAGATCTTCGCGCAGTACGACCTGATCGTGGACGGCACCGACAACTTCGCCACCAGGTACCTGGTGAACGACGCGTGCGTGCTGCTCGGCAAGCCCTACGTCTGGGGATCGATCTACCGCTTCGACGGCCAGGCCAGCGTGTTCTGGGCCGAGCACGGCCCCTGCTACCGCTGCCTCTACCCCGAGCCCCCGCCGCCGGGAATGGTGCCGTCCTGCGCCGAGGGCGGAGTCCTCGGCGTGCTGTGCGCCTCCGTCGGGTCCATCCAGGTCAACGAAGCGATCAAGGTCATCACCGGAGTCGGCGACCCGCTGGCCGGGCGGCTGATGATCTATGACGCGCTGGAGATGAGCTACCGGACGGTCCGGGTCAGGAAGGACCCGGAATGCGCCGTCTGCGGCAAGAACCCCACGATTACCGAGCTCATCGACTACGAGGAGTTCTGCGGCACGGTCTCGGAAGACGCCCAGCGCGCCGCATCGGGGTCCACGATCACCGCGACCGAGCTCAAGGCCATGCTCGACGGTGACGAGAAGATCTTCCTGGTGGACGTCAGGGAGCCGAACGAGTACGAGATCGTGTCGATCCCGGGTTCGGTGCTGATTCCCAAGGACCAGTTCCTCAACGGCTCAGCGCTCGAGCGGCTCCCGCAGGACCGCAGGATCGTGCTGCACTGCAAGAGCGGCGCCCGCAGCGCCGAGTGCCTGGCCGTGGTCAAGAACGCCGGCTTCTCGGATGCCGTGCACGTGGGCGGCGGCGTCCTGGCCTGGGTCAGCCAGGTTGATCCGTCCTTGCCCACCTATTGAGCCGCACCCGTCATAGAGCCGTGACCTGGAGTCCTGCTGCGCGGCCGGGCCAGGCCGTAGCATTTCTGGTGTGGCCATGCAGCCAGGACCTCCGGCCGGTGAGGGCAGTGCGGCGCTAGCCGGCCCCGGGCGGAGCGGCTGGCACCGCGGTCTCACGCTGCTGGCCCTGATCCTCGGCACGGCGGGCCTGGCCGCGTCCGCCGCGGGCGTTTCCGCCCAGCTGCTACCGCGCCGGTTCACCGCGGCGCAGCAGCAGCAGATCATGGCCTGGGAGACCGCAGGGCGCTGGCGGACGACGCCCGCCGGGAAGATCTTCCCCGCCTCCGTCGCCTACCAGCTGCCCTCCGGGGTGCTCAACGCCGGCTCGCCGCTGTCGCTGACCGCGCACCTCGTCGGGATCGCCGGGCAGGCCAGCTGCCAGGCGGCGAGCGACCCTGCGGCCGTCGCGGTGCTGTCAGCGGGCAGCTGCGCGGCCGTGCTCCGCGCCACCTACGCCGACCAGACCGACAGCATGCTCGTCACGATCGGCGTGGCCGTGCTGCCCACCCCCACGGCGGCCAGGTCCGTGGCCGGCCAGCTGTCCGCCCGCCCGCAGCCTCGCCCGGGCGTCAGGGCGGTGGCGTTCCGCGACACGCTGGCCCAGGCGTTCGGGGATCAGCAGCGGCAGCTGTCCTGGGTGACCAGCGCGGGCCCGTACCTGATCATGTCTACGGTGGGCTACGCGGACGGGAGGCTGCGTCAGCATATGTCGACCGACCCCTACGCGTCCCAGGAGATGGCCAGCCTCGCCAGCGGCGTGGCGAGCGCGATCGGCGGGCCGCTGAGTGCGCCCCCGCCGCCGCCCCGGTGCCCCGGAGGGCCCGGATGCTGAGGCGGGCCGGGGCGCTCGGGCTGGCCGTCGCCGTGGCGGTGATCATGACCATCGACGCGGGGCCGGCGCGAGCCGACGGCGTTCGCAACGCGCAGACGTGGGTCCTGGACGCGATCAGCGCCCCGGCCGCGTGGAACACCAGCCAGGGACGGGGCGTGACTGTCGCGGTCATCGACAGCGGGGTGAACCCCGATGTGTCCGACCTGGCCGGGTCGGTGATCACGGGCCCGGACCTGACCGGCGTCGGCACCCCGGAATCGGATCTCGGCTGGGGCGTTCACGGAACCTGGATGGCGTCGCTGATCGCCGGTCACGGTCACGACGGCGGCGGGAGCGGGATCACCGGAATCGCGCCGAAGGCGCACGTGCTCTCGATCCGCGTGATCACTGACAGCGCCGACCCCGGCTTCCCGCGTTACCAGCACGAACCGCAGTCCCGGATCCAGCGCGAGCTGGCGAGGGCGATCACGTACGCGGTGTCCCACGGGGCCGACGTCATCAGCATGTCCCTGGGCTACGAACTGCCGAGCCTGCCGGTGCGTCAGGCGCTCCAGGATGCGCTGGACCACGACGTCGTGGTCTTCGCCTCGTCCGGTAACTCCGGCGACACGCCCGGGGCCCGTCGGCGGGGGCACGCGCCGTACTCGTTCCCCGCCGAATACCCCGGTGTGCTCGGCGTGGCGGCGGTCGACCAGAACGGGGCGCCGGCCGGCTTCTCCAGCGACAACCTTTCGGTGCAGGTGGCCGCCCCCGGCGTCCGCGTCCCGGCCCAGGGCCGGGACGGACTCTACTGGCTGGTGAGCGGCACGAGCCCGGCCTGCGCCCTGACCGCCGGCGTCGCCGCCCTGATCAGGTCCAGATACCCGGGCCTGCCGACCGACCTGGTGCGGGACGCGATCACCAGCACGACGAGCAGCCACCCCGCGGGCGGCTACGACAAGGAGGTCGGGTTCGGCACGGTGGACGCCGCGGCCGCGCTGGCCGAGGCGGCGCGGCTCTCCGCGCAGGGCACGGCGGGACCCGCGGCACCGCGGGCCGGATTGCGGAAGACCAGCGCGGCAGAGCCCGGCCTCGGCGCGGGCAGCCACTTCGGTGGCGGCCCGGGGGCGGTGCCCCGGGACCCGGTCGGCCCCCGCGGCGTGGGTCAGCTCCTGCTGTTCTGCGTGCTGGCCGTCTGCTGCCTGGCGATGATCGTCGTCGCCACGAGCCGGCTGATCCTGATGCGGCGGCCAGGGGGCGCGCCGGGCGAGCTGCCGCACGGGCCCGCCTGGCCGGAACCGGGCGGCGAGGTCGGGGCACCGGGGATTCCCGCAGCCGGTGCCCGCCCGGTGCCGCCGCCTCCGGGGGTTGCGGGGGGTCGTCCGACGCCGTTCCTGTGGCCGACCGCGTCGTCCGGCCGTCACGCGGTCTCGCGGGACCAGTCGAGCGCGCCGGACGGCTACGCGGCTGGAAGCCCCGCGTCCGGGCCAGGCGAGGCATGACAGCCGCAGGGAAGGGGGAAGGGGAGGCGGGTGGGGCCCCGGAGGCGAGCGGGGAACACAGCATGAGCGAGCCGGAGGCCAGTGAAGGAGGAATGAGGAGGCGGGCCCGCGGCGAGCCGTCCCCGGCCGAGTCTCCGCGGGCGGAGCTCGGTGACTTCGCCGCCAAGGTCCTTGACGTGGTAGAGGCGATACCTCCCGGCCGGGTGATGTCGTACGGGGACATTGCCGAGTACCTGGGCGAGGGCGGCCCGCGCCAGGTGGGCCGGGTGTTGGCGCTCTGGGGCGGCGGCGTGGCGTGGTGGCGGGTCATCCACAATGACGGCTCGCTGCTCGACGGCCACGAGCGGGCCGCGCTGGCCCGCTATCGGGAGGAGGGCACGCCGATGCGCCCGGGCGCTGACGGCGCGCCAGGGCGGGTGGACATGCGCCGCGCGCGCTGGAACGGCAGGACCTGACCGGCGGCGCCGCCCCCACCCGCCTCCCCTTCCCCCTTCACTGCTCGCTCAGGCGCTGATCAGCACGATGCCGGCCGCGACCAGGCTGGCCGCGGCCACCCGTCTGACACCGAAGGACTCGGCGAACAGCCGCCACCCGATCACAGCTGCGAAGACCACGCTCGTCTCCCTGATCGCGGCGACCTCGGCCAGCGGTGCCCGCGTCTGTGCCCAGAGCACGATGCCGTAGGCGACGAGCGACAGCAGCCCGGCCAGCAGCCCCTGGGCGGCCCGGCCCCCGGTCAGCCACGAGATGGCGGGCCGCCGGAAGGCCGCCACTGCCGGGAGCACCGGTCCCATCAGGACGAATAGCAGCCCGGCGTAGGCGTACGGATCATGGGAGCGGCGCACTCCGAGGCCGTCGACGATCGTGTAGCCGGCGATCGCCAGGCCGGTGAGCGCGGCCGCCGCGGCCGCGGGCAGCTCGGACCCGGTCAGCCGGCCGGACGACAGCGCCAGGCTCACCAGCCCCGCGCCGAGGACCGCCACCCCGGCCAGGGGGACCACGCCCAGGCGCTCGCCCGCCAGGACGTAGGCGCCGATCGCGACCACGAGCGGAGACGTGCCCCGGGCGATCGGATAGACCTGGTTGAACGCGCCGAGCCGGAACGAGTTCATCAGCGCCAGCTCGTAGCCGACGTGGATAGCCGCGGAGGCGGCGGCGAAACCGATGGACGCGCGGTACGGCAGGCCGGTCAGCGCGAGTACGGCACCGCCGCCCAGGGTCGAGGCGATCCCGATCAGGGCGAACGCGATCAGCCGGTCATCGAGGTGCTTGGCGATCGCGTTCCATGTCGCATGCAGCGCTCCCGCGCCGACCACGATGGCGACGATGGGAACGGTGATCTGGGAATGCGCCACTGTCGGCTCCTTCTGCCTGTCCCGTTTCCGGGCATGCGAGCAAGAGCCCTCAGGGCTTTTTTCCCGTCAGGTGTGGGGGCCGGCCGGTCAGCAGGCTGACCAGGCCCGCTCCTGGCGCCGCTCGGTCCGGTCCGCCGTCATCCCTGGTTGTTGGCTGCTGAGTTGTGGCGGGGACGGCGCGGAACCCTAGGCGCAACCACGAGCTGTTACGCAGAATACCGTTCTCGCCCCGCATAGGCGAGCCGGAGGGGCGCGGCGCCGCCTGGACTGAGGAGCGAGGAGCTCGCGACGAGCGACGAGGGAAGGCGGTGCCTCACGAGCGCCCCGCAGGCGAGCCAGGAAAACGGCGAGTTCGGCCGAGGTCGTCCCCGCCAACCCGCCCCCGTCACTCGCGCCGCCAGATTGGCCGCCGGTGAGTGAAAATGTCGGTGGGGTCTGCTGGAATTCAGTACTGAAATGGCTTCCGGCGCTCCTGCTTACCGTCTCGTCCGCCGGCCTGTGCCCGCGTCGGCGGCACGGCCGGCCCTGGATGACGCGCAGCAGCGGGTGGTCAGCCACGCCGCCGGGCCGCTGCTGGTGCTGGCC
>DASYXX010000738.1:0-1582 GCA_035934395.1 Streptosporangiaceae bacterium | reverse complement strand
GCGGCAGCGCCGCGACCCGCCCGCCCGCGGGCAACGGGCGCGACGAGGGCGGGCGTGGTGGGGGAAGGACAGCAAGCAACGGGCCGCCCGGCGCCGCACTAGACTCGGCGTGAGCGCGCCGGAGGGGCGGCGCCCCGACGGCTTGCGCGGGAAACACATGAGCGATGCCCAGCCTGGCCCGGAAGACCTCAAGATCATCACACTGGCCCGCGCGGCCCGGGCGCGAGTGGCGGCGACCGAGGGCGCGGCGGTGCGCGACGAGACCGGGCGGACCTATGCGGCCGCGGCTGTCGCGCTGCCGTCGCTGCGGCTGTCCGCGCTGCACCTGGCCGTGGCCATGGCGGTATCCAGCGGGGCCGCCAGCCTCGAGGCGGCGGCGCTGGTCACCGACGACGGCGAGCCCGACCCGGCCGACCTTGCCGTCGTGCGGGACGTGGGCCCGGACGCGGTGGTGTTCCACGCGGCGACGGACGGCACGCTGAGGGCGACGCTGCGTCCCTGACGGCGCGGACGCCGCGGTCGGCGCCTGCGTCAGCGTGGCCGCGCCGGTCCCGCCGCGGGCGGGCGTTAGGGAGCGGTGGCCCGGTTGAGGCACAATCACGAGCAGAGCGAGCCGAAGGGCGCGGCGCCGCCTGGACTGAGGAGCGAGCGACGAAGGAGCGAGCGACGAGGGAAGGCGGTGCCTCAAGGGCGCCCGGAGGCGAGCGGGGAACACATGTGGGATCGCCGCAGACGCCCGCGCCGGCCGCAGCTGCGGCCCAGCCGAGCCCTCCGGGGTTCCGGTGCGGCTTCGCCTGCTTCGCTGGACGGCCGAACGTCGGCAAGTCGACGCTGATGAACGCGCTGGTCGGGGCCAAGGTGGCGATCACGAGCAGCAGGCCGCAGACCACCCGCCGGGCGATCCGGGGCATCGTGCACCGGCCCGACGCCCAGCTGATCATCGTGGACACGCCGGGGCTGCACCGCCCGCGCACCCTGCTCGGGGAGCGCCTCGACAGCCTGGTCCGGTCCACGCTCGCCGAGGTCGACGTGATCGGGTTCTGCCTGCCGGCCACCGAGCGGATAGGCCCGGGCGACAAGTACCTGGCGCAGGAGCTGGCCGCCCTGGGCAAGACGCCCGTGGTCGCCGTCGTCACCAAGACCGACCTGGCCTCCCGCGAGCAGATCGCCGCGCAGCTCGCGGCCGTGGCGCGGCTCGGCGACTGGGCCGACGTGGTCCCGGTGTCCGCGGCATCCGGCTTCCAGCTTGACGTGCTGGCCGACGTGCTCGTCTCGCACCTGCCCGAGGGGCGGCCACTGTACCCCGAGGGCGAGGAGACCGACGAGCCGGAGCAGGTGCTCGTCGCCGAGCTGATCCGCGAGGCGGTCCTGGAGGGCGTGCGCGACGAGCTGCCGCACTCGATCGCCGTCGTGGTCGACGAGATGACGCCGCGCGAGGGGCGCGACGACCTCATCGACGTGCACGCGGTGATGTACGTGGAGCGCCCCAGCCAGAAGGCCATCGTGATCGGCGCCAAGGGCGCCCGGCTCAAGGAGGTCGGATCCCGGGCCCGGCAGCAGATCGAGGCGCTGCTGGGCACCC
>DASYXX010000732.1:0-7904 GCA_035934395.1 Streptosporangiaceae bacterium | reverse complement strand
CAGCACAACTTGATACGCCGATCCCCGCCGTGCCGAACGCGGGTTGGGAACGGGAGGCGGTTCGGCGGGAGCACGGGCGCAGAGCCCGGCACGTCGCCGCCATGCGCGCCCGCCTCGTCGAGGTGTCGCTCGATCTCTACGACCGCCAGGGGTTCAGCGCCACCACCATCGACCAGATCGCGGCCGCCGCGAAGGTCCACCGCAGCACGTTCTTCCGCTACTTCGAGTCCAAGGAGGGCGCCCTCCTCGCCCCGCTCGCCCGTTCGCACCATTGGTTTCTCGACGCGCTCGGCGCCCGTCCCGCCGGAGAGCCTCTCGTCCGCAGCGTCGCCGTCGTCTGTACCGAGGGAGAATGGCCGGCGGTCGAGCGCGCCCAGCTGCAAAAGATCGGCCGCATCGTGGACGCCGATCCGCTCCTGCAGGCGGCCGTCGGGGGACAGCTGTCATCAGCCTTCGCGCCGCTGCTCGCGGAGCGGCTGCGCGCCATGAATCCCGGCGCAGACGACAGCGAGATCGCCGTCGTCTCCTCGCTCGCGGTCATGTGGTCGAACGCCGCCTTCTCCCGCCTGATCGAGCGCGGCGGCACCGTGCGCACCCACTTCGCCGAAGTGATCGGCACGACGAGGAAGGTGGCCCTCGAGACCCCCTAGGCTCTTCGTCAGGCCGCCAGCCGAGCCGGGTCGAAGCCAAAGACCCTGGCGGCGTTGCCGCCCATGATCGCCGCCACCTCGGACTCGGGGACCCCGGCGAACTGTGCCGTGGCGGATTGCGCCGAATGGGGCCAGGTGCCCTCGGGGTGTGGGTAGTCGTTCCCCCACAGGAGACACTCGACCCCGGTCACGTCCCGGTTGCGGACGGCCACCGGGTCCACCATGAAGGTGGCGTGGCACTGGCGGCGGATGAATTCGCTCGGCTTGGCCGAGAGCGCCGACCTGGCGTACATCGCGTGGTCCGCGTAGACCTCGTCGGCCTGGGTCATCACCCACGCCAGCCACGACGCCCCGGTCTCGATCACGACCACCCGCAGCTCGGGGAAGCGGTCGAGCACCCCGCCGGCCGCCAGCGCCAGGAGCACCCGGGGCCCGTCGAACTGCGCGGCGAGGACATAGTTGAGGACGTGGGCCCCGGGGCCGTGCGAGAGCCGGGGGTCATAGCCCGTTCCCGAGTGGAAGGTGACGGGAAGGCCGAGCTCGCTGGCGCAGGCCCAGAAACTGTCGAAGGCCGGCGAGTTGTAGTCGGCGCCCTCCACCCGTGACGGCAGCGACAGGGCCCGCATGCCGCGCGCGGCCACCCGCCGCGCCTCGGCGACGGCGGCCTCGACGTCAGCCATGGGGATCATGGCCACCGGGAGGGTGCGGTGCTCCGCCGAGAGCGTCTCGTGCGCCCAGTCGTTGTAGGCCCGCGACAGCTGGATCTGCAGGGCCGGGTCGCCGACGAAGGCGGTCGTGAGCGCCCAGTTCGGCAGCACGACCTCCCCGGCCACGCCGTCGCTCTCCTGCTCCCGGCGGCGCTGCTCGAGGTCCGGGCCCCCGACGACGGCCAGGTCGAGCTCGCTCGCCTTCATGAGCTTCCGCGGCGCGATGCCCTCGGCGTGCAGCGTCCGCCAGCCGTCGCGGTTCACGATCCTCGGGACCCGGTCACGGAAGGCGGCGTCGACCCGCTCGGCGTAGAGCTCCAGGGGCTCGGTCACGTGCGAGTCGGCGGAGATGTAGCCGGCCATGGTCATGCCTCCTTCATACGCGGACGGAAGACGGGCAGGGCCACGCCCTCGCCCGCCGGGTCGAAGTGCACTTCGACGGGCAGGCCGATGACGAGCGCCTCCCGATCGACATCGGTCACCTGGGTGAGCAGCCGGACCACGCCGTTGGTGCCGTCGAGCTCGACGACCGAGACGTTGTAGACGCCGAGGGAGGCGAGCGCCGGGACGACGGGGCGATCGGTCCACGTATAGCTGTAGACCGTGCCGAGCCCCGGATGAGGATCCCAGGCCCACTCCAGCGAGCCGCAGGCGTAGCAGACCTCGGTCGGCGGGTGGCGGTGGACCCCGCACGCCGCGCAGACCTGGACGACGAGTTCCCCGCGGCCGGCGGCGAGCCAGTAGCCCTCGGTCGTCGGGTCCGGCTGGGGACCCGGCAACCCGGGCATGCGGGCGCTCACCTCTCCCCCGTGAGGATCATGCCGCTGGTCGGGGCCGGTCCGGCTCCGCCTGCCACCAGGACGTTGGTCGCTCCCTGGATCTGGTTGACGGCCGTCCCGCGGATCTGACGGACCGCCTCGTTCACGTGCGTCATCCCGTGCGTGTAGGCCTCGGCCAGGTTGCCGCCGTGGGTGTTCACGGGGATCGGTCCCTCCAGGCTGAGGTTCCCGCCCGCCGCGTAGGGCCCTCCCTCGCCCTTGCGGCAGAAGCCGAAGTCCTCGAGTGTCATGAGCACCATGCCGGTGAAGTGGTCATAGATCATCGCGGCGTCGATGTCTTCCAGGCCCAGCTTCGAGTGGCGGTAGAGCTCCTCCGCCACCACCCGATGGCCGCTCGACGCGAAGTCGTGGTCGGGCTGGTTGTAGAAGCTCATGAGGGCATTCCCGAAGCGGAATGGCGCCCCGGCCGCCGCGGCGGATATGTAGGCGGGCTTGCCTGGCGCGTCGGCAGCCCGCTCGGCCGAGGTGATGACGACCGCGCAGCCGTAGTCCGACTCCATGCAGAAGTCGAGGAGCCGCAGCGGGTCGGCGATCATGGCGCTCGCCTGGTGGTCGGCCACGGTGATCGGCTCGCGGAAGCGGGCAAGCGGGTTGGTGCGGGCCATGCTGCGGGCGTTGATCGCGACGTGAGCCATCTGCTCGCTCGTCGTGCCGTAGAGGTGCATGTGGCGGCGCACCGCCAGGGCGAACATCTGCCCGGGCGACTGGAGGCCGTATGGCACAGAGAAGGCGAACGGGCCTCCCACTGCTCCCACCCCCTGGCCGATCTGGCCGAAGGACTGGCCGTAGCGCTTGGTGTTCTCCATGGTGGCCACCTTGTGGACCACGACGTAGTCGGCCTGCCCGGAGGCGACGGCCATGGCGGCATTCTGGAAGGCCCCGCACATCGAGGCCCCGCCGCCGCCCCAGGTCTGGGCGGCGTAGCGCAGCCGGCGGGCCCCGAACGCGGCCATGAGCTCGGCCGGCTCGACCGACGAGTAGTAGGAGCTGTAGCCGTCGACGTCCCTGGGGCTGATGCCGGCGTCCTCGCAGGCCGCCGTGATGGCCTCGACGGCCAGTCGCACGAGGCCCTTGCCGGCGAACTCGCCCCGGCGCCCGAACGGCACCGCTCCGACGCCGACGATGGCCGCCTTGTTGCGCAGGTCAAGCACGCATCCCTCCCGTTCTCGCGCCCGCAGGGCGCGCGGGGCCCGTCCGGCCGCTCGCTGGGCGCTTCACCAGTCCTCCGCCTCGAGCTCGGCCAGGATGGCATCCGTCTGCTCGCCGAGGAGGGGAGCCGGCCCGAGCACTGAGCGGCTCCTCGAGAAGGTGGTGAGGGCGCTGGGCCGGGGGTACTCGTCCATGGCGGGGTGCCGGGCCGTGGTGACCACGCCGAGTTCGGTCCCGAGCGGCCCGAGCATCATCGTCATCTCGACCCCCTGCGGCGAAACCTCGACGCAGCTAACCCCGTCGGCGACGAGCCGCGCCTCCCAGCGGGCGGCCGGCTCGGCCAGGAACGCCGCCTCGAGCTTGGCCTCGAAGCCTGCGTCGGCCAGGTCGACCCCGGTCGCCGCCGCCAGCAGCCCGCGTTCACGCTCGCCCTCGGCCGCCAGCATGACCCATCCGCGGGCCGTCTGGTACAGCCGGTGCAGCGGGCCCACGCCGAGGAGCCCCTCGTCGGGCGCCGCGGCGGAGGTGCCCGGACCGGCCACCAGCCAGTCCCCGAGGGCGTGGCTCATCGTCGAGAGCATCGAGGCCCGCAGGACGTTGCCGCCGCCGAACCGCCGCCGGCCGAGCAGGCCGAGGAGGATGGCCGTTCCCACCCCCAGGGCGGCGAAGCCGTCGGCGTTGCCCAGGCCCATGGCGGCGCTCGACAACTTGACGGCCGTGCGCTTGACGGTCGTCTCGTCAAGGTCCGGGCCGTCGGGCACGGCGCCCCAGCCGCCGGCGTTGCGCACGGCCAGGCCCGAGGCCGCCCCGATGGTCGGGGCGAAGGCCGGCCGGTGTCCGCAGGGAGGGCCGTCACCGTAGCCCGGAGAACTCACATAGACGAGATCGGGGTTGATGGCCAGGAGGTCGGCCGGCGTGCAGCGCAGGCGCTCGGCAACCCCCGCCCGGTAGCTCTGGAGGACCACGTCGGCTTTGCGCGTCAGCTTCGCGAGGACCTCCTGGCCCTCGGGGGCGGCGAGATCGGCGACGATCGACTCCTTGCCGTGGAGCACCTTGATGCCGCCGAGCTCGGGGATGCCCACGACGTTGCGGATGGGGTCGCCCTCCGCCGGTTCGATCTTGATGACCCGGGCGCCCTGCTCGGCGAGCAGGGTCGCCCCGTACGGGGCGGCATAGAAGGTGCCGAGCTCGAGGATCGTCACGCCGGCCAGTGCCGGCTCGTTCCCCGCGTCCGCTGGGGTCGAGGGCGCCTCAGCGGGCTCGTCGGCGAACCGCCCGGTGTCGGCGCCGAGCACCGGTCCTGGCCGGGGGGCGAACGCCGGCCAGGTGCTCCCCTCCACCAGGGCGCCCGGCGTGATGGTGCCGTCCGGGCCCTGAGCCACCCGGTGATCGGCGAGAAGCTGCGGGTGCTCGAGGGCAGTGCGCTCGTTGCGGAATTCTTCGGCCCAGACGTCAGGATCGGCGTCGAACACCGCTCGCCACTCCGCCGCCGTCCGGCTTCGCACGGCGCAAAGCAGCGTCTCCCAGAAGCGCACCCGCACGGCGGGGTCCTCGGAGACGGCGGACTGCTGGACGCCCGGGTCGTCCGGGTCGAGGCCGCACGCCCTCAGGAAGGCATGCCAGAGCCGCTCTGTGGTCTGGGAGAACTGCAGCCACTTCCCGTCCTTCGCCAGCGCTACGAGCAGGCGGAAGAAAAAGGGCGTGTTCGGCACGAGGTTTTTCTGGTCGAAGGCTGGCTCCAGTTCGAACGCCGAGGCGTGGCGAAGGGCGAGGACGTGGATCAGCCAGTTCCACGTGTCGAAGGCGAGCAAGCCCTGGACGAGGCTGGTGCGCACGCGCTGGCCGCGCCCGCTGCGCTCGCGCTCCAGGAGCGCCCCGAGCGCTCCCTGCAGGGCGAGATGGGCCGCGCTCACCGAGCAGTACGGCGTGCTGACGAAGGAGGGACCCGGACGGGCGGACAGGTCGGCGAAGCTCGTTGACCCGCCGGCGCGCGCCATGACCACCGACTCCCAGCCCTTGAGGCCAGCAGGTGGCGACTGGTCGCCGAACGCGCTGATGCGCACCTGGACGAGGCGCGGGTTGCGCGCCTCAAGGATCTCGGGCGCCAGGCCGAGCCTTGCCGCCACGCCGCTGCCCCAACCGTCGACAAAGACATCGCTCCCGTCGAGCAGCCGCCGCGCCCGCTCCTGCTGCTCGGCATCACTCAGGTTCACGAGCACGCTGTGCTGGCCCCTGGACCAGTACCCCCATGCCGGGTGGTTTCGCAGGCGAGAGCCAGCCGGGGGCTCGAGCAGGAGCACCTCGGCGCCGTAATCGGCGAGCACCTGGCCGACGATGGCGGCCGGGAGGGCGTTGGCCGTGCTGACGACACGAAGACCGTCCAAGGGCAGCGGACACGTCCCACGGGGCTCGGTCACGGGTTCTTCCCATTTCTGCGACTAGTCGCAGCTTTACACATCCGGCGACCTGTGTCACCCCCTCCCGGCAACACGGTCAGCGCGACAGATTCGGGCGGCGCCTGGCCGCTCCTAGTGCTCTGACCCTCAGCAGCTGAGCCTGGAAGGAGGCTGACCGCGCGCATGCGCGCGCGGCTGGACGAGGCTGGCGGATGGCGGGTGCACCCGATGGCGCACGGGATCAAACCCGTACGCCATGGTGTGCGGCTTCGGTGCCGACCTCGGCAGCTACCCGCAAGCTGGCCTGCATCCGCGGCACGGTGACTGTCGGCGAAGACGGGCCGATCGAGCTCAATCCGCTCACCGCGCGGCTGCCGCGCGCATGACCGGCGCAGGAATGGGATAAATGGTCGTCTGGAATCCATTAACTCGCGTAAAAGGGTCGAGGGCGGGTATCTCCGGTTACCCCCGCAGCCGGGAGGGGGGATCCGCGGCACCGGGTGAGGAGGGAGATGCCCGTCCTCGACGGCTCGATGGTACAGCTAATTCGTTGGCGCAGAACGCCCTGCTTGGGCGCAGTTAGCCCCGGGTTCGGCTCCCGACTGACGGACTTCATTGGCATGCCGGTGGCACAAAGCTGCGGCGCGCAAGTTCCCCGCGCGTGCAATCCCGTCTGCAATCGCAGCTACCGGCCGGCACGTACGATTGGCGCGCGCCTGAACGTCGATTCGCCCGGGTAGGCTCCGGGTACAGTAGCGTCGTGAACCGTCTTGGGGACCTCGAGCGCGCGATCATGGACGTACTCTGGGAGAGCCGCGACCCGCTTACGGTCCGGCAGGTCAGCGGTGGCCTCACCGAGCGGGATCTCGCGCACACCACGGTGATGACGGTCCTGGACCGGCTCGCGAAGAAGGGGTTCGCGCGGCGGGAGCGAGACGGGCGCGCCTGGCGCTACCGCGCCTCGGCGACCAGGGAAGCGTACGTGACCGAGCTCATGCTGAACGCGCTCGACCAGACCGGTGACCGCCACGCGGCCCTGGCCCGGTTCGCGCGCAGCGTGTCCGACACCGAGGCGACCGCCCTGCGCCGGGCTCTGGAGGCGCTCGGCCATCCCGGTGCTCGCGAGGACGGGCATACCGCGGTCCAAGAGGACGGCCAGGGCCGGGTCCGCGAGGCCACCGGGGAGTGACCGCAGGTGCCCGCCACCGCCCTCGTCCTCGCCGTCTTCGCGGCCGGCTGCATCCCGGCCGCCTGGGCGCTCGCTGGCGCTCGCTGGCCGCGCCGGTCTCCGGCGGCGGCGATCGTGCTCTGGCAGGCACTCGGACTGGGCTGGGGCCTGGCGGCCGTCGGGGCCCTGGCCGCGCTGGGGACGGCTGGTGCAAGGGCCGGCGTGGCCGGCGGCGCGCTCTCGCTGGCCTCCCGGGTGCTGCAGGGCCAGAGCGTCGCCGCCGGGATACTGGACCTGCGGCTGCTGGCCGTGCTGGCGGGACTGCTGCTGCTGCTCCTGCTCTGCTGGATCCTGGTGGCGGCCTCCGCGGGCGTGCTGCGCGCCCGGCGGCGGCAGCGGGTCCTGCTGAGCCTGCTCGCGCACGGCGACCCCAAGGTGCCGGGGGCACTGGTGGTCGATCACCCGGCGGCGACCGCCTACTGCGTGCCCGGGCTCCGGTCGAGAATCGTGGTCAGCGCGGGCGCCCTGGACCTGCTGGACCAGGCCGAGCTGGCGGCGGTTCTCGCCCATGAGCGGGCCCACCTGCGCGAGCGGCACGATCTGGTGCTGCTGCCGTTCACCGCGCTGCTGCGGGCCTTCCGCTGGTCCTCGGTGGCCTGCGAGGCTCACGCCTGCGTCTCGTTGCTGGTCGAGATGCTGGCCGACGACCGGGCGCTGCGGCACCGGCCGGCCAGGGAGCTCGCCACGGCGTTGCTCCGGGTCGGCGCGGCGGGTGGCGTGCACGCGCCGACCGGCGCGCTCGCGGTCGCCGAAGGCGCGGCCGAGTGCCAGGTGGCGGTCCGCGTTTCCCGGCTGCTGCGCCCCGCGCCCCGGCTCCGGCCCCCGGCCCTGGTCCTGGTGGGCGTGCTCGCCGCGGCCACCGTGGCCATCCCCGCCGCCTGCCTCACCCTGCCGTTCTGACCCCTTCGTCAACGTATGGGGTCGATGGGCCGCTG
>DASYXX010000714.1:0-4576 GCA_035934395.1 Streptosporangiaceae bacterium | reverse complement strand
AGCTCGTATTCGGCGGCAGCGGCCAGGACGGCGAACATGAACCGGCCCTCCTGGGTGTCCAGGTCGAAGTTCTCGGTCAGCGACTTGACCGCCACGCCGCGGCCGCGCAGCTCGCCGATGGTGGTCAGCACGTGCGCGGCTGAGCGGCCCCACCGGTTCGATTTCCAGAGCACCAGGGTGTCGCCGGGCCGCAGGGCGGCCAGGGCCCTGGTGAACTCCGGCCGCGCCGTGCCGTGCTTGCGGACTGCTTCTCGGCGAAGAGCTGGTCATAGCCGTGGGTGTGCAGGGCGTCGAGCTGGAGCTGGGGGTTCTGGTCCCGGGAGGAGACCCGGCAGTAGGCGATGGTGCGGCCCACCGGCGGCCTCCGTCCGTCCGGGAACGTCTACCTTCCCGGACACCCTAGCCACCAGCCCGGACGCTGTCCGCAAACCTACGTCCGAGAAGACCCCCGGGCTCAGGAAGGGGTTCGTACTGGCACTGTCGCGTATCAAGCTGTCGTGTATTCGCCGGTGGGTAACCGCTCCACGTGCCAAGTTCGGGGCAAGGGCTGAGCGGCAGCCCCATCCCGCCCGCACCGGCCCGCGCAGGTGCGTGTGCCTGAGAACGGTCCGGCTCGATCGTGGACAGCACGGCATACATCATCGATCGGGACACTGGCAGCCGGGGGTATCGGAAACCAGTCGCTTCAGATGCGCGCTGGGTGGGTCTAGAGGCGGGCGCCGTTGCGGAGGTAGCGGAGGGCGCGGCTGAGAGTGTCGGCGAGTGGCTCGGCGGACTTGTCCCGGGTTGACTGCTCGAGGGTGACGCGCAGGGCGGTGACGATGACGGCGGCGCTGAGGTGCGCGTCGTGGTCGTTGACGAGGGTGCGCTGGCGGACGACGGGCACGAGCGCTGCTTCGAGGGCCCGCAGGTCGTTCAGCCAGCGGGCCTGGAGGGCGGGGACGTCGATGAAGAGCCTGATGAGCGCCTGGACGCGGTCGGTCGGGGGGCTGATCTGCCGGTAGGCGTGCTCGACGGCGTCGGCGAGGTCTTCTGCGGCCGGCCGGCGGGCGATGTGATCGAGGAGGTCTTCGGTGCCCTGGGTGACGATCGGGGAGAGTACTTCATCCTTGGCTGAGAAGTACCGGTAGAAGGTGCGGAGCGAGATGCCGGCCTCGTCGGCGATGTCCTCGACGCTGACGTTGTCGTACCCGTCGCGGGCGAACAGGGTGACGGCCGACTCGGCGATCTCACGGCGCGTATGAGTTCTGCGGCGTTCGCTCAGCGGGGGCCGGGTCATGCTTCATCCTACAGCTTCTGGCACGCCCTGACATCACTGGCATGTTATGCCGGATTGGCAGTCCATGCCGATAGGAAGTACCGGCAGAGGGTCCGCGCCGGAATGCCGGCCTCCCTCGGCGATGTCCCCGGCGCTGACGCTGTCGTACCCGTCGCGGGTGAACAGGCGGAGGCCGGCTCGGCGACCTCACGGCGCGTGCGGGGCCCCGGGGGCGCTCGCTCAGCGAAGTCGTTTCATGGCTCACACTAGCATAAATGACATAAATTGACAAAAATGGCAAAGTGTGCCAGATTGGGTAGTGCGCCGGCCAACGGGACGGCGGTGACAGCCGGAGGACTGACCATGCGGACCAACGATGATGACCTTCCCGGTAGGGCGCCCCGCGGGGCGCGGGCCGGCGGCGAGGGAACGGCGAAGGCCCAGCGGGCGGCGCCGATGATCGGGGCGCTGGTGCTGCTGGCCACCGTCCAGCTGATGGTGGTGCTGGACACCACGATCGTCAACGTCGCCCTGCCGACGATCCAGGCCAGCGTCGGGTTCAGCGCGCCGGGCATCGCCTGGGTGGTCAACGGCTACGCCCTCACCTTCGGCGCCCTGCTGCTGCTCGGCGGGCGCAGCGGCGACCTGCTCGGCCGGCGCAACGTGTTCATGGCCTCCCTGGCGGCGTTTGCGGCGGCCTCGATGGTCGCCGGGCTGTCATCATCACCGGGGCTGCTGATCGCCGCCCGCGTCGCCCAGGGCGCCAGCGCCGCGTTCGCCCAGGCCACCGCCTTGTCGCTGATCGTCTCCACGTTCCCGGCCGGGCGAGCCCGGAACCGGGCCGTCGGGGTGTTCGCGGCCATGGAAGGGCTCGGCGCCGCCGCCGGCCTCCTCCTCGGCGGGATCCTGGTCCAGGCGGTGTCGTGGCGGTGGGTGTTCTTCGTCAACGTGCCCGTCGCCGCCATCGTCGCCGCGCTGGCCCCCCGGTTCATCCCCTCCCCGAAGCGCCAGTCCCTCCGGCTTGACCTGCCCGGAGCGGTTACCGCCAGCGCCGGGCTCGGCCTGATCGTCTTCGGCCTGTCCCGGGCCGCTGACCACGGCTGGACCGACATCTGGACCGCCGGGCCCCTCGCCGCCGGCGCTGCCGCCCTGGCCGCGTTCGTGCTGCTGGAGCGGCGCAGCGCCCAGCCGCTTACCCCGCTGTGGGTGTTCGCCGACCGCAACCGGGGCGGCGCCTACATGATCCAGGCCCTGGTCGGCGGGGCGCTGTTCGGGATGTTCTTCCTCACCACCTTGTTTCTCCAGCACGTCCTGGGCTACAGCCCCGTCAAGGCCGGCGCCGCGTTCGTGCCCGCCACCGTGGTCATGATGGGGGCCGCCGGCGCCATGTCACGGCTGGTGAACCGGATCGGGGTGCGGCCCCTCGTCGCCACGGGCACCGCGATCGCCGCGGCGGGCATGTGGTGGCTCAGCCACCTGCACCTCCACGCCGGCTACCTGACCGGGGTCATGCTGCCGCTGATGGTCCTCAGCGTCGGCCTCGGACTCACCTTCGTGCCGCTCACCCTCACCGCCGTGTCCGGCGTAAAAGAGGAGCACTCCGGCCTGGTGTCCGGGGTGTCGACCACCGCCATCCAGATCGGCGGTTCCATCGGCGTCGCCGTGCTCGCCACCGTCGCCGCCACTACCGCCCGCCACCACGCCGGAGCTGCCGGCGCCGCGGCCCTCGCCGCCGGCTACACCCAGGCCTTCCGGGTCGGGGCGGTCATCATCGCCCTCGCCGTCCCCCTCGCCCTGGTTTTCCTGCGGCTGCACCCCGGCGGCCAGCCGGCCAGCGACGGCGCTGGCATCGCCGCGGCGGCAGTCGCGGATGACGCGGCCGTGACCCGTCCCGCCGTCACCGCCCCGGCCGCTGCCGCCGCCGTCACCGCCCGGGCTGACGACACCGGCGCCGCCGTAGCCAGCCCGGCAGCCGCACAGGGTGCGGCCGTGACGCTTCCCGCGGCCGTGACCCCAGCGGTCCCGCGCCGCCTTCTGACCCGGTGGTGCCCGGTCTCAGCGACAGTGACAGAAGGCCCGTGATGCACCTGGCCGCCGGATGGTCCTTCCGGCACCGCCGCACCGTGCTGATCGGCTGGCCTCCCCCGTACTCGCCCGCCGAGGCCGGCCAGATGAACGCCAGCCGCACGGTAGCCTTCGCCAGCCTAGCCCCGGTCGCCGCGGCCCAGGACGCGCCCGCGGCCGCCCGGCCCCCTGTGGCCGGACGCCCTCGGGGAACCGCTCGTAAACGACGACCTGATCCGCAATGGCCTTTGGACCGCGAAGGCCGCGGTGACGCCCTGCTTCTCGGCGGCGCCGAGAAGCAGGGACTACCAGGAAATCGAGGACGCCTGGCCCCGCCCACGCCACCTGGCTCGCCGCCCACGGCATCACCTGGGACTCCGGCCAACCCGGTACGCAAGATCAGCAGGCTCATCGCCGAGAGCCTCCGCAGTGGCCGCCCCGCACCACATCGATGCCTGGCACGGCTGGTCCCTGGACGTCGAAGCCGGCGGGCGGTCAGCAACCGTCCGCGCCCCCGGCCCGGGCCAGCGCCATCACCTCGATCGGCACCGGCACAGCCAGGATCGCGCTCATCTGACTCCCCCTGACCACTCGGCGAGGGAGGGGCCTGACCAGCGCACTGACATCAAGATGACCGAACCCACTGACAACGAGCTGCGGCCTCTCACCTACCGGGGGTGTCTGTTCAGGGTGCTTTCGGCGTCTGGCTGCTTAGCAGCACGGCCCCGACCGCCAGCGCCACCGGGAATGAGGCATCACCGCGCCAGCACACTGCTTCCAGGATCTCCGCGGTCAGTTGCGAGCGGACCACCAAGACGCCGCCGAGGTTGCCGAGTTCGCAGCCATCCAGTACTTCCTGGAACTTGGCGATCCCCGCGTCGGTGAGCATCTGGCCTGCGTAGCCCAGCCGGGAAACATCCAGCACCAGGATGCTCGGCAGCGCGTAGCCCTTGCGGCCCTTCTCCTCGACTGTGTCCTTGATCTGCAAGGCAGCCAGCTTCCAGTGGTGATTCCACTGGTCGTCGGTCTGCAACGGCTCGTAGGTCACGCGCATGCCGGGACCGGAGACGGGGCCGCCGTCGTGCACCATGGCGGTGAGGCCAAGCTCCGGAATCGGTATGCTGCCGGACACGGGCCGACCCGCCGCGGCGGCCACGAGTTCCTTAATGCTGGTGATGACCTGGTCCGCGATCCTGGCCGTCTTGACCGGGGCCTCGGAGAACAGCAGCGTGTCCGTCCGCATCAACGTGACAC
>DASYXX010000708.1:0-5633 GCA_035934395.1 Streptosporangiaceae bacterium | reverse complement strand
GTGCGGCCGCTGATACGCTCCGTGGCTACATAAGACCGGGAGCCCTCTTCGGTGCCGGCGGACACGAACAGCGTCGTGGCCTGACCGATGATCCCCGACGTGAAGGTCTTCTCGAACGTCATCAGGCCGAGCCAGTCGGCGTCCAGGCCGACGACCTGTCGTGGTTCCGCGTTGTCCACCTGAAACCGGGCGATCATCGTCACATCCGCACCCTACCCAGTGGGAGATCAGATGACAGACACCCCGGAGCAGGTCAGCCAGCTTCTGCACGAGGCGGCGGAGACCCACCATCAAGTGTTCCGGATCGTGGACGGGGCCGATGACGACTGGGCCAGCTGGTACTCGGACTGGCTCGTCAACCTCTCCGAGCTGCCCTCGCTGCTCGGCGGCAAGCCGGCGCGCAGCGAGCTGACCTACCTGCTCGTCAGCCTCGACAAGGAGTACACGGCGGCCGGGCCCGGCCAGCCCTGGGAGTCCTACTACGCCGAGAAGATCCGTGACCACTTCAGCAAGCCGGGAGGCTGAGCCATCTGCGCAGCTAGTGGCGGCTGAGGCAGGATGGGTTCATGGCGCCGACGTACAGGACCAAGGCCGGGTACACGGTCGAGGTGGTCCAGCTGTCCGACACGTCCGGCAACCACGATGGCGAGTGGCTGCGCGTCCGCTATCACGGCTTTCATGTGGCCGACGTTCGCAGCGTCGCGGAGCTGGAGAGGTACTTCCCGCTGGGCGAGCTGGAAGCGGACGCATTAGCGCGCTGGGCGCGCTGCCGGGGTGATCAGTACGAGCTTGAGGTGGCACAGAGGTTGAGGCCGGACTCGACCGCGTCGCGGTCGATCGCGGTCAGCTCGGCCTCGGTGAGGTCGCTGTGACCCGCCGCGGCGACGTTCTCCTCAAGCTGTTTCACGCTGCTCGCGCCGATCAGCACCGAGGTGATCCGCGGGTCCCTGAGCGCCCAGGACAGCGCGAGCTGGGCCGTCGACTGGCCGCGGACCCGGGCGATGTCGCCGAGCGCGCGCACGTGCGCGAGCGTCTCGGGGGTGAGCTCGTCGGCGGACAGCGAGGTGCCGCGGCTGGCGCGTGACCCCGGGGGGATGCCGTCGGAGTACTTGCCGGTGAGCACGCCCTGGGCCAGCGGCGCGAACACGATGCAGCCGATCCCCTCGCGGTCGAGCAGGTCCAGCAGGCCGCCCTCGATCCACCGGTTCAGCATCGAGTACGAGGGCTGGTGGATCAGCAGCGGCGTGCCCAGCTGCCTGAGGATCGCGGCCGCCTCGGCGGTGCGGTCCGCGGAGTAGGACGAGATGCCCGCGTACATGGCCCGGCCCGACCGGACCGCGAAGTCGAGGGCCCCCATCGTCTCCTCCAGCGGCGTGTCCGGGTCGAACCGGTGGCTGTAGAAGATGTCGACGTAATCCAGGCCCATCCGCTTCAGCGACTGGTCCAGGCTGGCGATCAGGTACTTGCGCGAGCCCCACTCCCCGTAGGGTCCCGGCCACATGTCGTAGCCGGCCTTGGTCGAGATGATCAGCTCGTCGCGGTAGGGGCGCAGGTCCTCGCGCATGATGCGGCCGAAGTTCCGCTCCGCCGACCCGTACGGCGTGCCGTAGTTGTTCGCCAGGTCGAAATGGGTGATGCCCAGGTCGAACGCGCGGCGCAGGATCGCCCGGCTGTTCTCCAGCGGGCGGTCGTCGCCGAAGTTATGCCACAGCCCTAGCGACATCTCGGGAAGCCGGATGCCGCTGCGCCCGCAGCGGCGGTAGCCGATCTTCTGGTAGCGGTCGGCCGCGGCGGCGTAGGTCATGCGCCCGATCTTGTCATAACGCCGGCCCCTACTTGTCGCCGCCCAGTCGCGCGGCCCGGGCGTGCAGGTAGCGCTGCTGCGGGAGGTTGGTGGCCCGCCCGGCCGCCGCCAGGTAGGCGTCGCGGGCCCCGGCCGTGTCGCCGGCCATCTCCAGCAGGTGCGCGCGGACCGCCGGCACCCGGTGATCGGCGGCGATCCGCTGATCGGCCTCCAGGCTCCCGAGCAGGTCGAGCCCGGCCTGCGGGCCCCGGGCCATGGCGACTGCGACGGCGTGGTTCAGCGCCACCACGGGGTTATGCGAGATCCGCATCAGCAGCTCGTACAGCGCGGTGATCTGCGGCCAGTCGGTCGCCTCGGCGCTGGGCGCCTCGTCGTGGACCGCGGCGATCGCCGCCTGGAGCTGGTACGGGCCGGTCGGCCCGCGGGGGAGCGCGCGGGTGATGAGGGCCACCCCCTCGGCGATCAGGGCCGGGTCCCAGCGGCTCCGGTCCTGCTCGGCCATGGGGACCAGCTCGCCGTCGGGCCCGGTGCGCGCCGCGCCGCGCGCGTCGGTGAGCAGCATCAGCGCCAGCAGCCCCGTTACCTCGCCGTCGTCGGGCAGCAGCCGGTGCACCAGGCGGGCCAGCCGGATCGCCTCGCCGGTCAGCTCGCCGCGCCGCAGCCTCGGCCCGGAGGTGGCGGCGTAGCCCTCGTTGAAGATCAGGTACAGCACGTGCAGGACCGTGGCGAGCCGCGCGGCCCGGTCCCGGCCCGCGGGCAGGCGGAACGGAACGCCGCTGGCGGCGATCTGCTGCTTGGCCCGGCTGATGCGCCGGGTCATGGTCGCCTCCGGCACCAGGAACGCGCGGGCGATCTCCGCGGTGGCCAGTCCGCCGACCGCGCGGAGCGTGAGCGCGATCTGCGAGGCGACCGACAGCGCGGGGTGACAGCACAGGAACAGCAGGATGAGGGTGTCGTCGGAGTCAGCGGCCGCGCGGTCGGCGGGCGGGGCCACCCGCTGATCGGGCAGCGTCCGCCGGGCGACGGTTTCCTCCCGGCGCTGCCGGGCCTGCTCGCTGCGCAGCAGGTCGGTCAGCCTGCGGGAGGCGACCGTGATCAGCCAGCCCCGCGGGTTGTCCGGGATCCCGCCGGAGGGCCACTGCGTGGCGGCCGCCAGGAGCGCCTCCTGGGTCGCGTCCTCGGCGGTGTCGAAGTGCCCGTAACGCCGCACGACCGCGCCGAGGACCTGCGGCGCCAGCTGGCGCAGCAGGTCCTCGAGCTCGGCGGCGGGCACGGGAGCGGTCAGAGGTCCAGCCCGGCCTGGGACTCGGCGACCGGCCGCACGTCCGCGTAGGCCCGCTCCGCGACGCCCTCCGGGCCTGGGCACTGCGAGAGCCGGCCTGCGATCTCGGTGGCCCGGTCGAAGCTGTCGCACTCCACGACCCAGTAGCCGGCCAGGACCTCCTCGGTCTCGGCGTACGGCCCGTCGGTCACGACCGGCACGCCGCCCTGCAGCCGCAGTCTCCTGGCGTGGACCGGAGCGGTCAGGCCCCGCGTCTCGACCAGCTCGCCGGACTCGGTCAGCTCCCTGGTGAACGACTCCATGAACGCGCCCATCGCCGCGAAGTCCGCCGGCGACCAGGCTGGCCCGCCGGACACGGGCTTGCCCGACAGGGCGTCATAGTCCTGCTGCGACGCGTAGGTGAGGATCAGGTACTTCATGACAGTGCTCCGTTTCTCGGCCGGCGCCCGCTATAGCGCTTCTCACCAGAGATGTCGGCGCCGCGGGCCCAGCCCGGACATCCACCCGCCACCCAGTCTGACCGCGGCTGCGAGACTAGGGCACGAGACGTTATGAGGAGGGGGTTCTGAATGACTGATCCGGACGGCGCGGTGACGGCGGGCACCATCGAGATCGGCGGCGACCTGGTCGTGAACCGGCTGGGGTTCGGCGCGATGCGCATCACCGGCAACGGAATCTGGGGCGAGCCGCGGGACGCGGAACAGGCCAGGGCGACGCTGCGGCGGGCGGTGGAACTCGGTGTCAACTTCATCGACACCGCGGATTCCTACGGCCCCGAGGTCAGCGAGCGGCTGATCGCCGAGGCCCTGCACCCGTACCCCGACGACCTGGTCATCGCCACCAAGGGCGGCCTGGTCCGGCCGGGACCGGGCCGCTGGGACCCCGACGGCAGGCCCGAGCACCTGCGGGAGGCCTGCGAGGGCAGCCTGCGGCGGCTGCGGCTGGACCAGATTCCGCTGTACCAGCTCCACCGGCCCGACCCGCGCGTGCCGTACGCCGAGTCGGTGGGCGCGCTGGTGCAGCTCAAGGACGAGGGCAAGATTCGCCACATCGGGATCTCGAACGTCTCCGAGAAGCAGTTGCGGGAGGCGCAGCAGATCACCCCGGTGGTCTCGGTGCAGAACCGGTACAACGCGGCCGACCGCCAGTCGGAGTCGATGGTGGACACCTGCGAGATCGAGCAGATCGCGTTCCTGCCGTGGGCCCCGATCCAGCAGGCGGACAGCAGCCCGGCCGTGGCCGAGGCGGCCAGGCGGCACGGCGCCAGCCCGCGGCAGGTCGTGCTGGCCTGGCTGCTGGCCCGGTCGCCGCAGATCCTGCCGATCCCGGGCACCGGATCGCCCGAGCACGAGGAGACGAACGTCGCGGCGGCGGCCATCGAGCTGAACCCCGACGAGATCGCCGCGATCACCCGCGCCTCGTAACCCGGCCGGCCGCGGACGACGGGCTGGGCAGCCGGGTCCCGCCCGATATTATCGATATCTATGTCGAACAACGAGCGGGGGACCCGCATGGCCGCGCGCTCCGGCAGCGCGGCGGCCAGGACCAGGGGCGGCTGGGCTCCCGCGGGTACGGCGGCCGCCCGCCGCGTGGCGCACGGCGAGCGGACGACCGCCAAGGGGCTGCGCACCCGCGACGAGCTGGTAGCCGCCGCCCGGCGGGTCTTCGAGCGGGACGGCTACTCCGGCGCCCGCGTGGCCGACATCGCGTCCGCGGCCGGGGTGGCGCACGGCAGCTTTTACACCTACTTCTCGTCCAAGCAGGACGCGTTCCTGGCCGTGATGAGGGCCGTCGGCGCGCAGTTCCGCGAGGCCATCGCGGGGCCGCCCGGTGAAGTGCAGGGGAGGGGCGGGCGCGGGGAGGGCGGGCGCGGGGAGGGCGGGCGGGAGCAATCGGCGTACCAGGCGCTGGACGCTTCCAACCGCCGCTACCTGGATGCCTACCGGGAAAACAGCGTGATCTGGGCCCTCGCCGAGCAGGTGGCGACGATCGACCCGGAGATCCACGAGATCCGGCTGCGCGGCCGGCGCCAGCACGTGGAGCGGGTGGCGGCGACGATCCGCCGCTGGCAGGACCGCGGGATCGCCGACCCGGGCATCGACCCGCAGACCACGGCGGGAGCGCTGGTGTCGATGCTGTCCAACTTCGCGTACTGGTGGCTGGTCGGCGGCGACAGCTACGACCCCGAGGCGGCCGCGGCCACGCTGACCGACATCTGGGCGCGGGCGGTGGGGCTGCGCCGCCCCGCATGAGTAAGCCAAGGGACACCATGCGGGGTTGCCCAGGATCAGCTGGACTGGATGCGCCGCCCGGTGATCTGGGCCGGCACGATGCGCACGTACACGTCCCGGGCGCCAGGTGCCCACGGTTCGAGGTGCATCCTGCTCTCGAGGCGCTGCACCGCCTGCCCGGCCGAGGCTGCTTGTTTGTCGACATCTATGTCGAATAGCATGAGCGCCATGAACCCGGTGAAGACGTTCGGGGACGTGCGCGCCTGGCTGGGCGATGACCGGGTGGGGACGGCCGAGATCGCCCGCCCGCCCGACA
>DASYXX010000706.1:0-2248 GCA_035934395.1 Streptosporangiaceae bacterium | reverse complement strand
TGTCCCGTGGGAGGTGGCCGGCGCCCTGTTCGTGGCCGGGGTCACGGCCTACGCGATGGTCCGTGCGGTCGGGCTCCAGGAAGGTGACAACGTCGTGGTCTCCGGGGCCGCGGGCGGCGTCGGCTCGATCGCCGTGCAGCTGGCCCGGAACGCCGGGGCCACTGTGATCGGCCTGGCCAGCGAGGGGCACCACGACTGGCTGTCCCGCCACGGCGTGATCCCCGTGATCTACGGAGAGGGAGTCGCCGGCCGCATCCAGGCCCTGTCCGGCGGCCGGGTGGACGCCTTCCTGGACACGTTCGGCGGTCACTATGTCGAGCTGGCGCTTGCGCTCGGCGCCCGGCCGGACCGGATCGACACCATTGCCAACTTCGCGGCCCGCGAGAAGTACGGGGTCAAGACCGACGGCAGCGCAGCGGGCGGTACCCCCGAGGTGCTGGCCACGCTCGCCGAGCTGATCGGCAAGGGTCAGCTGGAGATCCCGATCGCCGCTGTCTACCCGCTCAGCGAGGTCCGGGAGGCCTACAGCGAACTCGAGCAGGGCCATACCCTAGGCAAGATCGTCCTGATCATGCCCTTCCGTGATCGCGGTTGATTGGCGGTCACATCTGACGCGGATCGACCGCGATCATGGAGCATGGCCCTAACTGTCGGGGGGTGGGGACAGGGTTGGGGTATGAGAGGGGAAATGCCGCGGGGCCTGCGCGAGTTAGCCGAGCTTCAACGTGGCGTGGTTTCGCGTAAGCAGGCTCTGGATGCAGGACTCAGCGCGGACAGCATACGAAGCCGCGTACGCGGCGGGCGCTGGCGGCAGCTTCAGCTTGGGGTGTACGCAACCTTCACCGGGGATCCCGGCCGAAGTGCGACGCTATGGGCGGCCGTGCTCCGGGCGGGACCTAATGCGGTGCTCAGCCACCAGACCGCGGCGGAACTGCACAACCTGACCGAGCAGCGCTGGGAACTCGTTCACATCAGCCTTCCGCGAAACCAGCGCATGGCCCCGACATCAGGCGTGATCGTCCACCGGTCGAGCCGGGTCGCGCAGGCGCGTCATCCCGTGATGACGCCCGCTCGTACCAGGATCGAGGAGACCGTGCTCGACCTAACGCAGGCATCTGCCGGATTCGATGAGGCATTCAACTGGCTGTGCCGCGGTGTCGCTCGCCGCCTCACGACCGTGCCGCTTCTGCGCGCCGCGCTCGACGCTCGGCCAAGAGCACGCTGGCGTGCCGAGATCTTGTGCGCGCTCGCGGATATCGCTGACGGGGTTCATTCGCCCTTGGAACGCCGGTACGTCAGGAACGTGGAGCGAGCGCACGGCCTGCCTGAGGCGAAGCGGCAGGTCGCCATAGTCCGCGGGCTCCGCACGAGCTATATTGACAATCTTTATGAGGAATATGCCGTGGCCGTCGAGCTCGATGGCAGGGTGGCCCATCCTCCCGAAGAGCGATTCAATGACATACGCCGGGACAACGCCAACGCGGTCGGCGGCATCACCACGCTGCGGTATGGCTGGGGCGATGTCACCGAACGGGCCTGTGGGACAGCCAGCCAGGTCGGCGACCTGCTATGGCGAGGCGGGTGGCGCGGGGTCCTGCGGCGATGCGGGCCGGGCTGCCGGGTCCGATCGCAATGATCGCGGTTGATTGGCGGTCATATGTGACGCGGATCGGCCGCACTCATGGAAGCGGGCGGGTGAGCAGGGCTTCGGCGCCGACGGGGAGGTAGCCGGCCGCGAGGAAGGCCCGGATGCTGGCCGCGTTGCCGGGCGCGATCTGAGCCCACAGCGGGGCGCCCGCGGGTATCAGGTGCCGGGCCGCAGCAGCGAGCTGGCGGCCCAGGCCCCGGCCCCGGCGGTCCGGTTCCACCTCGACGGCGACCTCCCACCGCCCGGCCACGCCCCGGCCCAGCAGCACGATCCCGCCGTCTGCCGCCCAGACCATGACGTTATCCCGGTAGCGCCGCGCCAGTGCGACCCGCGGATGGCTGGGGTTGGCGGCCTGGGTAAGGCGAAGGCCTGGCGAGCCGGGGAGTGACTCGGTCAGCCAGAGCATGTCGACGGTGTGCGACGACCGAGCGGGATCCGCCGCCCGGCCATCCCCGGGCGGCGTCCGCCCCCCCTGCGTGTACAAGGCCTGCAGGAACCGCGAGCCCAGCGGCGCCCCCAGGTCGCCGTCCGGCAGCTGGGCGCGCACCCATCCCGGGTCGGCGTCGGTGAAGATCACCGAGTGCGCGGTGAAGCTGATCA
>DASYXX010000702.1:0-4508 GCA_035934395.1 Streptosporangiaceae bacterium | reverse complement strand
AAGCCGGCCACGGCCTCGGTGAACAGCGCGACCGACCCCCGCGCCTCGGCGCCGGCCAGGGCCCGGCTCGCGGCGCTGCCGTGCGCGAGCGCGCCGAGCAGAACCGCCTCGTCCACGCCGAGCTGCGTGCCGAGGCGCACCGCGTCGGCCACCAGCGCGATCTGGGCCGCGAACAGCGTGTTGTTGACCAGCTTCACCCGCTGGCCGGCGCCCAGCGGGCCGACGTGCAGCACCGGGTCGCCGTAGGCCTGCAGCACCGGCCGGACCCGGTCCACGACGTCATCGGCGCCGCCGGCGAACAGCGTCAGCCGGCCGGCCGCGATGTCGTGCGGTCCCCCGCTGACCGGGGCGTCGATCACGCCGATCCCGCGCGGACCGGCGCGGGCGGCGATGGCCTCGGCGGTCTGCGGGCTGCCGGTGGTGTGCACGACGACGACCGATCCGCCCGGCATCCGCGCCAGCAGCTCGCTGCCGAGGCAGACGTCGCGGACCTGCTCGTCGGTGAACACGCACACCAGCACCGCGTCCGCGGCGACGCCGGCCTCGGCAGCGTCGGTGACCACCGCGGCGCCGTCACCGGCGAGCGCGGCGGCCTTCTCCGGCGACCTGACCAGCGCGCGGACCTCGTGACCCGCGCCGATCAGCCGGCCGATCATCGGGCGGCCCATCCGCCCGGGGCCGATGAATCCGAGGCGCATGCCGAGGTCAGAGCCGGTACAGCCGCCGGGCGTTCTCCCCGAGGATCTTCGCCCGGGCCTCGGGGGACAGCCCGGCCATCTTCTCCTGGGCCCTTTCGACCGGCCTGGGATACAGGCACGTCGGGTGGGGGAAGTCGGTCTCGAACATGATGCGGTCCTCCCCGACCGCCTCGACCAGCGCGGGCAGCTTCTCCCGGGTGCTCTCGTACCAGAACGTGGCGTAGAGGTTGCTGCGGAAGTACTCGGACGGCGGCTTGGCCAGCCGGGCCAGGTCGGCGGGGGCGTTCTCGGCCATCTCGTAGTCGAGGGTCTCGAGGATGAACGGGATCCACCCGCAGCCGCTCTCCACCGACACCATCTGCAGGTCCGGGTGCCGGTCGAACATGCCCGAGAGGATCAGGTTGGTCACCACGCGCGCGTTGCCGATGAACAGCAGCGTTCCGCCGATGGCCAGCCTCGTGCTCGGCGGGTGGGAGGGCCACGCGTACTTCTCGAAGATCCCCATGGCGGTGATGCTGGCCCCGATGTGGAAGTGCACCGGCAGGCGCAGCCCCGCGCAGGTCTCCCAGAACGAATCCCACGCCGGGCTGGCCAGGTCGGGAGCGCCGAGGTCGTGCGGGTCGGAGGTCATGTTCACGCCGCGCGCCCCGAGGCCGGCGACGCGCTCGGCCTCCGCGACGCACGCGGCGATGTCCCAGGCCGGCATGACCGGCAGCGGCAGCAGGCGGTTGTTCGTCTCCTCCTGGATCCGCGCCTGCCGGTCGTTGTACAGCTCTACGGTCAGGCGGCGCAGCGCCTCGTCGTCCACCAGGGCCAGGTCCTGCCCGCCCAGGCCGATCGTGCTCGGGAAGATGACCTGCGCGTCGATGCCGCAGTCGTCCATCACGCCGAGGCGGACCTGCGGGTTGTACGCCCCCTCGTGGATCTGGTCTCCGCTCCAGTGGTTCAGCGCTATGTCCGACTCCTCCTTGGAGCCGTCGCGGGCGATGACGCCTCCGGCGCTGTAGCGGCCCATGACGTGTCCGTCGAAGACCCACATCTGCTCGCCGTCGACTTCCTCGACCCGGGGGACCCGGTCACGGTAGGCGGCCGGGGCCACGCTGGTGAACAGGTCCGGGCGCTCGGACCAGTGAGAATCAACATCTACCACAAAGGTTGTATCCGTCACACTTGCGAGAATACTGTTCTCACATGCCGTCAACAAGAGTGAGCGGATGCTCAGTTGCATATGAGGTGATCGGTGACGGCCGGCCGTGGGTGATCACGCCGGGCGGGCGGTTCAGCAAGGACTCGCCCGGCGTGCGGGAGCTGGCCGCAGCGCTGGCCGAGCGCGGCAACCGCGTGCTGATCTGGGACCGCCCGAACTGCGGCGCGTCTGAGGTCTGCTTCACCGGGACCTCCGAGTCCGCGATGCAGGCCGACGCGCTGGCTGAGCTGCTGGCGCACCTGGGCATGACGCCCGCCGTGATCGCCGGCGGGTCCGGGGGCTCCCGGGTATCGCTGCTCACCGCGTCGCGGCACCCCGAGGTGGCCGCCGGCCTGGCCCTGTGGTGGATCAGCGGCGGGGTCTTCGGCCTGATGATCCTGGGCACCCACTACTGCGGGGAGTCGCTCAAGGCCGCCTGGAACGGCGGGATGGCGGCCGTCGCCGAGCTGCCGGAGTGGGCGGAGGTCCTCGAGCGGAACCCCGCCAACCGGCAGCGGTTCCTCGGCCAGGACCCCGGGGAGTTCATCGCGACGATGGAGCGGTGGATGGCGGTGTACTGCCCGTGCGGGGACGAGCTCGTGCCCGGGCTGCCGGACGCCGACGCCAGGCGGATCGATGTTCCCGCGCTGGTGTTCCGCAGCGGCGCGAGCGACTTCAACCACACCCTGGCCACGTCCGAGCGGGTCGCCCGGCTGCTGCCGAACGCCAGGCTGGTCGAGCCGCCCTGGGGGGACGCCGAGTGGAACGAGCGCTCGGCCGCCCGCGCCGGCGGGGTGGGCGAGGGCCTGTTCGTCCGCTGGCCGCTGCTGGCCCCGGCGCTGCAGGCCTGGGCCGACGAGGTACTCCCCGCGGCCAGCGAGGCCCCGACCGGGGTATGACCCGGAGCGTCGGCGGTGCCTGTCACACCTTGCGGGTGACGCCGCCGTCCACGCGGATGATCGCGCCGGTCGTGAAGCTGGACGCCGCGCTGGCGAGGTGCACCGCCAGGGGCGCCACCTCCTCGGGCTGACCGATCCGCCCGAGCGGCACGAAGGGCACCTCGGCGCCCTCTGGGGGCGCCCAGGCCTTGCTGATGTCGGTGCGGAACGGGCCGGGCAGGATCGCGTTGACCCGCACCCGGGGGGCGTAGGCCTCGGCGAGGCCCACGGTGAGCGCGTTCAGCCCCGCCTTCGCGCAGGCGTAGGGCAGCTCGTTCACGCTGGCCACCAGGGATCCGGTGGTGCCGATGTTGATGATCGATCCCCCACCCGCCTCCCCATTCACTGCCGCCATGTGCGTGGCGGCCAGCACCGCCAGGCGGAACGGGCCCTTCAGGTTGACGGCCAGGGTCTTGTCGTAGAGCTCCTCGCTCACCTTGTCGAGGCTCTCGTAGAGCGGCGACATGCCCGCGTTGTTGACCAGCACGTCGAGCCGGCCGAGCCGTGCCAGCGACTCGGCGACCAGCCGGTCGCAGTCCGCCCACCGCCCGACGTGGCAGGCGATGGGGACCGCCCGGCGCCCGGTGGCGGCCCTGACCTCCGCCGCCGCCGCCTCGCAGGCGTCGAGCTTGCGCGAGGCGATGACCACGTCGGCGCCCGCCTCGGCCAGCGCCTGTACGATGGCCCGGCCGATGCCCCGCGATCCCCCGGTGACCACGGCCACCTTCCCGGTCAGGTCATGAAGTGCTGCGAAGGAAGTCACCAGCCGATGGTGTCATGCCCGGCCGGGGGAGAACATCGTTCTGATTCCTGAGAGTGATACTTTCGACGCCAGGAGGTGGCCCAGTGAGCGAGCCGATGACGCCCGCCTGGCATGCTCAGCACACGCCCGACGCACCGGCCATCATCGTCGGCCCGCAGACGGTGAGCTACGCCGAGCTTGATGACCGGTCCGCCCGGCTGGCCCGGGCCCTGCGCTCCCGGGGCCTGGCCGAGGGCGATCACATCGCGATCCTCATGGAGAACAACGCCGCGTTCCTGGAGGCGGCCTGGGCGGCCCAGCGCTCGGGGCTGCGCTACACGCCGATCAACACGCACCTGCGCCCGGCCGAGGTGCAGTACGTGCTCGACGACTGCGGCGCGGTCGCGCTGGTCACGTCCCAGCGGATGGCCGGCCTGGCCGCCGGGCTCAACCTGTCGCGCGTCCCCGTGCGGCTGTCCGTGGCCGGCGAGGTGGCCGGGTTCGAGCGCTACGAGGAGGTGCTGGCGGGGCCCCTCGGGCCGGCCGCCGACGACCGCGAGGGCCGGGAGATGCTGTACTCGTCGGGCACCACGGGGCGGCCCAAGGGCGTGCGCAAGCAACTGCCCGGGACCGCATTCGGCGATCCATCGGCCGTGCCGGTCCAGGTCGCGCAAGGGATCGCCGCGCAGGGTTTCGGCCCCGGCTCGGTGTACCTCTCCCCCGCGCCGCTGTACCACTCCGCGCCGCTGGTCTACTCCATGACCATGCACCGCGTCGGCGCCACGGTGGTGGTGATGGAGCGGTTCGACCCGCGCCAGTGTCTCGAGCTCATCGAGCGGCACCGGGTCACCCACGCGCAGTTCGTGCCGACGATGTTCGTCCGCATGCTCCGGCTGCCCGCCGCCGAGCGCGAGCGTTACGACACCTCCAGCCTGCAGGTCGTC
>DASYXX010000697.1:0-2909 GCA_035934395.1 Streptosporangiaceae bacterium | reverse complement strand
GGCTGACGATCCGCCAGGTGGCCCGGGCGATGCTCGTGCATCCCCGGCACCTGCCCTACGCCGTGGTGGCGGCGCTCGCCGATGCCGCGTGATCCCCGGCTCACCGCTCCCCGAGCAGCCAGGTGAGCCGGAGCTCTCGGGGTCGCAGTGCCCGCGGTCTCGCGGACGACCGTCGCCGCCTTCCGCGCCCGCCAGACCGCGGCCCGGTAGGCGGCAGGGTGGGCTGGGCGGGTAGAAGGGGGAGCATGACGATGACGTGGGACGAGCTGCTCGGCTACTGTCTCGGCAAGCCCGGCGCCTGGCAGGACGAGCCGTGGGAGGGCGACGTCGTGGTGAAGGTCGGCGCCAAGATCTTCGCGTTCCTCGGCTCGGAGGAGGCGTCCGCGGTCGGGCTCAAGTGCGGCCCCACACGGGAGGTGGCCGACGAGTGGCTGGCACGCTACCCCGACGACGCGTCGGTGATGGCGTACATCGGCCGCTCGGGGTGGAACACAATCCGGGTCGGCGGCGCCATCGCCGACGACGAGCTGCTCGAGGCGGTCGACGCCTCCTACGACGCGGTGGTCAGCAAGCTGCCGAAGAAGGACCGCCCGCCCCAATCTCCCGGGCCCTGACCGCGATCTGGCCCGTCACGGAACCGCATCGGTGGAGCATCGGTGCGGTTCCGGGCGGGTGAGCAGGCGCCGCGGGGGGCGTGGGAGCCGGGGGGCGCGGGTCAGAGTCCCAGGGCCTGGGCCAGCTCGCGGTAGCCGTCCGTGGCGTTGGCGCCGCGCGGGGTCAGCAGCTGGACGACCACGTGGTCGGCGCCGGCCTGGAAGTGCTGGTCCAGACGCGCCGCCAGCTGGTCGCCGCTGCCGCGCGCGATCAGCGCGTCGATCAGCGCGTCGCTGCCGCCGCCGCTCAGGTCCTCGTCGCTCCAGCCGAGCCGGCGGAGGTTGCTGGTGTAGTTGACCAGCCCCAGGTAGGGCTGCACCCGCGGCCGGGCGATGGCACGGGCCTGCTCCGGGTCGGCCTCCAGGACCACCTTCTGCTCCGGGGCCAGCAGCGGCCCCTCGCCGAGGATCTCGCGGGCCCGCCGCGTGTGCTCGGGCGGGACCAGGTACGGGTGGGCTCCGGCCGTGCGCTCCGCGGCCAGGCGCAGCACCCGCGGGCCCAGCGCGGCCAGCACCAGGCTGTCGGCCGGGACGCCGTCGCCGAGCAGCACGTCGACGTAACGTACGAGGGTCTCGTATGGGCTGGCGTACTCGGAGGTGGCCTCGGGGTGACCGGCGCCCACCCCCAGCAGGAACCGGCCGGGGTGGCGGGCCTCGAGCCGGGCGAACGACGCGGCGACCGTGTGCGCGTCGTCCTTCCACATGTTCACGATGCCGGTGGCCAGGGTCAGCGTGGTCGTGCCGTCGAGTAGCTGCTCGACCTGCCGCAGATCGCCGTCGGGGGAGCCGCCCACCCACAACGTGCCGTAGCCGAGCCGTTCCAGGCCCACGGCCAGCCCGGGCAGGTCCGGGCCGAACCACCGCCACACCCCGAACCGGCCCAGGTGATCGCGCACGCGCTCAGTCATGGAAGGTATTTTCCTTTCGCTGACGATGCCTAACCAGGCAGGCTGGTCGCGTGATGGACGAGAAGACTCTAGCCGCGTACCTGCGCCGCATCGGCGTCGCGCGCCCCGGGTCGGCCGACGCGGCGACGCTGCGCGTCCTGCACCGGGCCCACCAGATGACCGTGCCGTTCGAGAACCTCAGCATTCACCTGGCCGAGCCGATCTCGCTCGACCCCGGCGCCTTGCTCGACAAGATCGTGACCCGGCGCCGGGGAGGCTTCTGCTACGAGCTCAACGGGGCGTTCGCGCTGCTGCTACAGGCGCTTGGCGCCGAGGTCACGCGGGTCGCCGCGCGCGTGCACGGCGAGGCCGGGCTCGGGCCGCCGTTCGATCACCTGGCCCTGGTCGTCCGCCCGGCCGACGGGAGCGGTCCGTGGCTCGCCGACGTCGGCTTCGGCAGCCACAGCGTGTACCCGCTGCTGTTCGACAGCCGCGACCCGCAGGACGATCCCGCCGCCCGGTTCCTGCTGGCCGACGCGCCAGAGGCCGACGTGGAGGTGCTCAGGGACGGCCGGCCGCAGTACCGGGTCGAGCGGCGCGCCCGCGGGCTGGACGAGTTCGTTCCCACCTGCTGGTGGCAGCAGACCTCGCCCGAGTCCCACTTCACGCGCAGCACGATCTGCTCGCGGCTCACCGAGGACGGCCGGGTCTCGATCAGCGGCCGGTCCCTGATCCGGACCCGCGGCGGATCCCGGACCGAGGAGCAGATGCCCGACGACGACGCGGTGCTGGCCGCCTACCGGGACAACTTCGGGATCATCCTCGACCGCGTCCCCACCGTGTTGTCGACCACGGAGGAGCCGGCCGGGTCAGCAGCAGCGCAGCCTGGATGATCAGGACGGCGAGCGCCCAGCCGGCCACGACGTCCGTGAACCAGTGGTAGTCACACCACACGAGCGCCGCGCCGACCAGGAGGCATACGACGGCCACGGCTGCGACCCCGGCCCGCCTGGCCCTGGGCGGGCAGAAAGGAGGGGTCGGGCGGGCGGGAGGGGTCGGGCGGGCGGGAAAAAACAGCAGCGCGGCCAGCCCCAGGCACACGGTCGCCGTGGTGGTATGCCCGGAGGGGAAGACGCCCAGGCCGCCGGAGCCCAGGGTGGTCAGGCCCGGCCCGGTGCGCCCGATCGCGATCTTGGCCGCGGTGACCGTGACCAGCAGCAGCACGACACCGGCGAGCGCGGCCAGCAGCGGACGCAGCGTGCGGCGCCGGGCCGCGGCTACCAGCGCGCAGGCGGCGAGCACCGGGACGGCGACCTGGTAGCTGCCCAGACCGACGAGCAGCTGGGCGGGCGCGTGCCAGCCGTCGCTG
>DASYXX010000684.1:0-2961 GCA_035934395.1 Streptosporangiaceae bacterium | reverse complement strand
TGTTCGGCCTGCGGATGATCGCAGCCGGGATGCGCAGGGCCGACCCGGGCAATCAGCAGGCCCGCGCGATCGAGCGCATCAGCGAGGAGGCACTGCGCGACATGCAGGCGCTGCTGATCGAGCTGCGCCCGGCCAGCCTGGGGCTGGCCCCGGCCCTGCAGGAGATCTGCGCGGCGTACCGCGACCGGCTCGGCGTCACCGTCGACGCCAGCCTGGACGACGTCAGCGTCCCCGCGCCCGTCGAGCACGCCCTGCTGCGCATCACCCAGGAGGCATGCACCAACGCCGTGCGGCATGGCAACGCCCGCCGGCTTGCCGTGTCGATGACCCGCCAGGACGGGCATGTCGAGCTTGCCGTCCGCGACAGCGGCACCGGCTTCGACCCGGCCGCCCCGCACGCCGGCTCCGGGCTGGCCCACATCCGTGACCGGGTCGCCGAACTCGGCGGAACCCTGGACATCGACAGCGCCCCCGGGCGGGGCGCGGCGCTCACCGTCCGGGTGCCGCTGCCGTGACGATCCGCGTGGTGATCGCCGACGACCATCGCGTCGTACGGGAGGGACTGTGTTACCTGCTGGGCCAGGAACCGGGCGTCGAGGTCGCCGGCGAAGCCGGGAACGGCCGGCAGACGGTGGACGTCGTCGCCGCCACCCGGCCGGACGTGCTGCTGCTCGACCTGTACATGCCCGAACTGGACGGGCACGCCGTGCTCGCCGCACTGCACGACACGCCGCACCCGCCTGCCGTCGTCGTGCTTACCTCCGCCACCGACGACGAGCACCTCGTCCGCGCCATGCACGCCGGCGCGACCTCCTACCTGCTCAAGACCGCCTCGGCCGAGCACGTCATCGCCGCTGTCCGCGCCGCCGCGGGGGGCACCGCCAGCCTCAGCCCCGAGCTGCTGACCCGGCTGACCCGGGCGCTCCGCCGGCCACCACCGCCGGACCCGCTACAGCCGCTCTCGCCGCGCGAACGCGAGGTACTCCGGCTGATCGCCCGCGGTTACAGCAACCGGCAGATCGCCCGAGACCTGGTGATCGGCGAGCAGACCGTCAAGACCCACGTTCGCAGCATCCTCACCAAGCTCGGCGTGCAAGACCGCGTGCAGGCAGCGATCTTCGCCCTCCGCCACCAAGCCGACGGCTCGAATGAGTGATGGAATACGTCACCGCCATAATGAACTAGCCCTTATGAATAAACGTCCCGTTGTCGTTTATCGTGCCCGCTGGGTCTTCTTGGCTTGCTCGGCTTGCTCCGCTTGCTCGATCTGGGTGGCGAGGTGCTCGGGCGTGGCGGCGGTAATGACGGCATCGCGATGTCTTCGGGACAGCCGGAACGCCTGGTACTGGTGGGCTGGGGCCACCCACAGGACGGCCCACTTGGGGTGGGCGCGGCGGATCTGCCAGGCCTCCCGCCACGACGCCAGCCGGTCGGCGAGGTCGGCTGCGCACGGCGGGACCTGGCTCACGCCGGGCCGCCCGGGACGGCGGGGGGCTGCGGCGCGGAGGCGACAGCCAGGGCGGCGCGGAGCTCGGCCGGGTCGCTGGTGATGACCGTGTGCGGGCGGGTCCCGGGGTGCAGGCGACGGGCGACGAACCGGTACCGGCCGTAGGCCGGCTCCAGCCACACCCGGTAACCGGGGAACTCCTGTCGTAATGCGGCGAGGGTGGCATCGGGTGGGGTGCTCATCGTTTCTTCTTCCTGGCATTGTGGTGTCCTGGGAATGGCGGATCGTTTTGTGCTCCCCAGCCTGTCGCGGCGGGAATACAGTGGTAAATGGCCACCGACGGAATGTCAGCCGGGTGTGCACGACCGGTGGCGCGTGTGGGCGTGCCGTGGGTGTGACATCGCGGATTAGGAGGCAAGCCATGGCGTCGCGAGAGTCCGGCCGGACGCCCCGCCAGGTGTTCGGCGGGATGGTGCGTTATTACCGCGAGCGGGCCGGGCTCAGCCGCGGCGAGCTGGCCCGGCAGATCAGCAAGTCCGAGTCGTTACTCCAGGCGATCGAGCTCGGCCAGCGCGCGGCCACCGCGCAGGTGACCGACGACCTGGAGGCGGTGCTGCACGCCGAGGGGGCGCTGGCGCGGCTGCGCGACGAGATCGGCGACGGCCTGGGCTACCAGGCGTACCCGTCGTGGTTCCAGGAGTGGGCCCTGCTGGAGCGGGAGGCGAAGCGGCTCCGCTGGTTCGAGCCGCTCGTGGTACCTGGACTGCTGCAGACCGAGGACTACGCGCGGGCGATCTTCCGCACCCGCTTCGGGATGACCGGGGAAGAGATCGATGAGGCGGTTGGCGCGCGCCTGAAGCGGCAGGAGATCCTGACCCGCGATCAGCCGCCGGGGTTGTGGATCGTCCTGGACGAGTGGGTGCTGCGTCGGTCGGTAGGCGGCCGGCATGTGATGTTCGAGCAGGTGAGTCGGCTGGCCGAGGCGGCACGGCAGCCGTATGCCGTGATCGAGGTCATCCCGGCGGCCACGGGTGCCCACACGGGTCTGACCGGCGCCTTCGCTCTCGCGGACTTCGAGGACGCGCCGAGCGTCGGCTACCAGGAGGGCGCGGTGCGCGGCCAGCCGGTCGAGCAGCCCAAAGACGTCGCGTCGCTGGACCTGACCTGGGATACCCTCAGGGGGGATGCCCTGCCACGGGCGGCTTCCCTGGCTCTTTTGGAGGAAGCGGCGAAGTCATGGACATCGGCTATGTGACGTGGCGCAAGTCAAGCTACAGCGGCAATGACGGCGGCGGGTGCGTCGAGGTGGCGCAGGCGCCGGCCGGCGTCGCCGTCCGTGACTCTAAGGATCCGGACGGCCCTGGGCTGGCCTGCTCGCCGCAGGAGTGGCGGGCGTTTGTCGCCGGGGTGAAGGCCGGGGAGTTCGGCCTGGGCTGATGCGTCGGCGTTACCAGTGAGTAGGCCACCCTGGCCTGCGCGCTGACGGTTATCCTTGCGGCCGGCCCACTCCGATC
>DASYXX010000679.1:0-2748 GCA_035934395.1 Streptosporangiaceae bacterium | reverse complement strand
CGCCGCACCTCCAGGTCGTTCGTCCTCGCTTCGCTGCGGGCGCTCCACCTGGACCTGCGGCTTCCCCGGCGGCTGAGTGGCAGCGATCGAGGAATGCCCAGCCCAGCCCTCGGGGGTGTGTGCAGGCCGTATGGTGGTGGCAGGTCCGGGAGTGGCTTGTCCGAAGAGCCGGTGTGCGGGGTGTGAGCCGGCCGCGCTGGATGCAGAGTCGTCCCCCGGTTGCCCTCCCGGGCCCTGCGGGCAGGTCGCTGCTGTGGCCTGCCGGGCGTCGGCCATCAGCGCCGCGTAGATGGCGTCGCTGATCCGGCGCTTCAGGCAGCGCAGTGCCTCCTTGTGGGTCTTGCCCTCGGCGATCTTCTTGTCGTAGTAGGCGCGGCCGTCGCTGTGCTTGTGCCGGATCTGGGTGATCGCGGCCATGTGGATCGCGTGGTTGAGGCGGCGGTTGCCGCGCAGCGACAGCCGGTAGACCCTCTTTCGGTCCCCCGACGACACCTCGACCGGGGCGGTGCCGTTGTAGGCGGCGAAGTGGTCCCGGCTGGGGAACCGGAACACCTGGCGGATGTCGCCGATCACGGTGCCGGCGATGACCGGGCCGACGCCGAAGATGCCGGTCAGGCTGGTGCCCGAGACCCGGACGGCTGCGGCCAGCTTCTTGCTGGTGTCGCGCAGCTGGGCGTCGAGGTGGCGGAGGTCGGTGAGGAACTCGGCGGCCAGCTCGCAGCGGGCCCTGATGACCGCATCCGCTGGCCTGACCTGCTCGAGGATGCGGGCGGCCTGGCTGGCGCTGATCTCCTTGCGGATGCCGCCGGGCACCAGGTCGCACACCACCGCGTGCAGCCGGCAGGCGGCCTGGTTGCGGGCCCGGGCCAGGTCACGGTGCCTCCTGGCCCATATCTTGAGCACCGCGGCGTGGTCCTCGGCGAGCACCGGGCGCCTGGCCGGGGACCGCAGCGCCGCGACCGCCACCGAGAAAGCATCGTTGGGATCGTTCTTGCTGGTGTCCCCGGCCTGCAGCAGCCGCACCCGGGCGGCCAGCTTGGGCGGCACGTCCAGCACCTGCTCACCGGCGGCGACCAGCTGCTGCGCGAGCAGATGCCCCAGCCCGGCGGCGCCCTCCACCGCCCAGGCCCGGCCCGGCCACCCCGCCGCCCACGCCAGCAGCTGTTCGGCCTGGGACGGGCCGGCGCGCACCTGCAGCTCGCCCAGCGGCTCCTCGCCAGCGCCGATCGCCACCGCGGTATGCGAGCTCTTGTGCGGGTCGATCCCGATCATCACGTCCGCCATCAGCACACTCCGATCATTCGTACCGAACCGGAAGGCCGCGACGGGCATGCCTAATTACAGTGCTGGCGCTCGCGCCTCTTTCGAGCCACGCCGCGGCATGGCCCGGCAGACTGGCACCTCGTTATAAAGCCAGGTCACCAGCGTGACCGGCAGGCGGTTCGGGAGCCAGCCCGCCGGGCCTCCCGAACGCTACGGCAGACCGCAGCGCTCCCGGGTTCAATTAGGCGGCACTGCGCGCGAGCCTGAAGTCCTAGCCTGAACACAGAACGTGACTGGCCCGTGTACCGTCGGAACCCCGTGCACCGTCAGGACGGGCTGTTATGGCCGACGGCGGTGCTTCCGCTGGCGGGTCCAGGTGCGGGCGAGCATCCGCACCAGGCTCAGCGAAGCCAGCACGGCAATCGTCACGTCCAGCGCGGGTACCCAGCGGACCTGATCGCCCTTCACGACGTAGGCGCCTGAGGGCAGCACCAGCCCGCCGAAGCCCCCGCCTGCCTCTGTGCGTCCCGAGTCCTGCGGTGTGATGTCGTGCGCCGTGGCGGCCTCCTCGGGCGGGCTACCGGGACCGGCGCCCGGCTTACCGCGCCGGTTACCTCCTGTGCCCCCGCCGCCTCCGCCGGCCACGATCGCGACCGGGATGATGAGGATGCCATCCTTCTCGTACGCGGTGCCGAAGGCGCGGCGCACCGACAGATTGTCCGCCGCCTTCGCCAAGAGATTCTCCACGTCCACGTCAAACGCCTCCTCCTGCTGCCAGTTCAGTCGCGCCGCGTTGGTAGGGCCAGCGTCCTGCCGGATCGACAGCATGCCACCGGGTATGGAATGTATGCGAGTGCCCAGCGAGCCGCGAGCACCAGCGAGCATCGTTCCCCCCGGCCGACTGCCGGTACCAGCGCAGGCACCGTCACTGGCCCGGTCATGTCGACTGCCGGGCGGACCGCCATAGGACAACGGTCAAGGGAAGCCCCGCCCCATCACGGAAAGTGCGCATCTACGCGCCACGAGCGTCAGTACTCCAGCGCCGAGCGCCGACTCGGCGCGCCTTACGCTCGCCTCGGTTGCGAGGGTACGAACGCGCAGATTAGCTGGTTCTGCACGGCCGCAGGCGTGCCGCCCGCGATCGGCATTCGCCGACCATTGATCCGGGTGCCCTCTCGCCAGGAATCGGCGCCTATGAGGAAGCGGGCGCGGACACTGCTCTCCCGCGGGCTGGCCGGCAGCGGCCCCCGCGTGCGAACTGGCCGCCCGCTACCCCGGACGCCAGATCGGTGTCCTCGGCGACTTTAGCTGGTACCGAGGGCGGCGCCGAGGGCTTCTAGCGCGTGGCGCAAGGTGGCGGCCGCGGTCCCTGTGATGTCGCCGTGTGACTGGTGCTGGTCGAAGACGTGGACCAGCTGCGCGTACTGCTGCTGGCGCTGCTGCGGGTTCTGGCCGGGCGGGGGGAACAGGACCTGCTGCAGGTGG
>DASYXX010000663.1:0-3113 GCA_035934395.1 Streptosporangiaceae bacterium | reverse complement strand
GCCGGGAGGCGGGCTTAGGAGCTGCCGCGCAGCAGGATGTCGGCCACGAGGCCGGGATCGTCGGTCATGGGGACGTGCCCGCAACCCGGCAGCGGCAGCAGCCTGGCGTGCGGAATGCGGGCCTTAGCGACCAGGATCTGGCGCGGCGGCAGCAGCCGGTCGCGGGTCCCCCAGCCGATCGTGACCGGAACCTCGGCGGGCACGCGACCGGCAAACGGGGTCATCCCCGCCACGATCTGGTTGAGCGCGTCCCGGGAGGCGAGGAACGCGGCCATGTCACCCCGGGCCTGCTCCGGGCTCATCCGGGACGGCCTGCTCACGATCGCGCCGTAGATCAGCGCCCGGCCCGCGGTGCTGCGGGACAGCGCCGGCGCCAGCGGCTGCAGCCGGGCCCCGCCGAACTCCATGATCTTGAAGATGGCGCCGGCGTAACGCGCCTCGCCGTCACCGCGCCAGAACCCGGCCGGGGACAGCCCGGTGACCGTCGCCGCGCGGCCCGCCACGCCGGCCTCCAGCGCCAGCCTGCCGCCGAGCGAGTTCCCCGCGAGGTGCGGGCGGTCCAGCGCGAGCTCGTCCAGCAGCCCCAGCACCTCGTCGAGCAGCGCCTCGATCACGGGCCGGCCGGCAAGCCGCAGCGGCGGCGACTCCCCGTGTCCCGGCAGGTCCACGAGGACGACGTCACGGCAGGCGGTCAGCCGATCCAGTACCGCGTCCCAGGCCTGCCGGCGATGCCCGACGCCGTGCAGCAGCACCAGCGGCGGGCCAGAGCCATGACGCTCGAAGGCCAGCCCCATCCGACACTCCCTACTCGCGGGTAGCATCGTACCGCAGCACCCGCCCCGGGCCGGCCCGCCTGCGGTCAGCTCGCGGCCGTGGGCACCAGGCCGGCGGTCTCAGGCGGCGCGGTGTGGGGCGGCCCGCCGGGCTCGCTCAGCTTCCACCGCCCGGTCACGCAGAGCGCGACCAGACCTATCGCGGCGGCGAGCAGGACGAGCGGCGCGAAATCAACAATGAGAAAGTGGTGCACACTGTCCACCACGCCTGACGGCGCACGCGGGTTTCCCGGGATGTTGGGCAGCGTCCCGGCCGCGACGATGGCGAGCACCAGCCAGTCGAGCCGCGAGGCGGGGTAGAACACCAGCAGGCAGATGATCATCGCCTCGTACCAGGGCAGCTGGTAGGGCCAGACGAACAGCCAGGCCGCGCTCAGCGCGATCGTCGGACGGATGGCCGGCCGCGCCGGGGCGCCCTCGGGCAGGCGCCGCAGGAGCAGGATCGCCATGGCGATGACCAGGACAGCAGCGACCACCGCCAGGTGACTGCCGCGCCAGTGCGGGTCCGCGATGAAGTACTTGTAGAAGTTGTCCGCGCTGGCGATGTTGCGGCGGTCCGTGAGGGCCCGGACGGCCGGCGGCCCGAACCACAAATAGCCGGGCAGGAGCACCGCGAGCGCGGCGACGGCCGCCTGCGCCACGGCCAGGGGGCGCCGGCGCAGCGTCCAGGCCAGGCCCAGGCCGAACAGAGCATAGGGGATCTTGATCTCCGCGGCGGCCCCGATGAGGGCGCCCGCGGTCAGCACGCGCAGCGCAGACGGGCGCGCGGACACCGAGTGCTCGCCCAGCGCCAGAATCCCGAGCATGCCGAGGCAGGTGGCGAGCACGTCGACATGCGTGGCGGCCACCAGGTCCCACAGCAGCAAAGGGTTGATGGTCCAGAGCAGGTGGGCGCGCAGCCGCCGCGCCGGGTCGCCGCGCAGCAGCCGGTCCATGACGAACGCCACGATGCCGAACGCGATCGAGTACCACAACTTCAGAAAGAAGACGGTGCGGGCCACGGAAATGCCGCCCAGCTTGGCCGCCAGGAAATTCACCACGGTGGCGAGCGGCCCGTAGACGCTCGTGGAATGCTGCCACGTGGTCGGCACGGAAACGCTGAACGCGTCGTGCATCGGCCGCAGGTCGTATGGGGTCATCACGTACGGGCTATGACCGAGCACCACGATCCGGCCGTAGCTCGCGTAGTCGAACGCGTCCGTGGACCCGGCCGGGAGCAGCACGGTCAGCGCGGCCACCGCGACCGCCGCCGCGATCAGCAGCGCCCGGAGGCTGAACCTCGCCCCGCGCTGCACGGCCACGAGCCCGGCGACCACCCCGGCCGCGCCGAGGACGGTGGCCACCCACAGCAGGGTGACCGCCACTCCCGGCGACACCTGGATGGACTGCACCACCCAGGGCGGTCCCACCGACGGCATGACCACCGGGGGGTACATCCAGTCGCTGCGCACCAGCGACGCGAAGATCATGATCAGGATCGAGCTGCTGATGCACGAGGCGGTCAGCCAGCTGAGAGCGCGCGTCCCGCGCGTCAAGCCTGCCTCGAGCCGCACCGGGCCTTCGGCGGGCGGACTAGAGATATCCCCCGTCGTGCTGCGCATGCAACTGCTCCTCGTGCTCAGTGATATGTGAATCACCGGCGGGCGCCCCGACGACCGCCGCGCCCAGAGCGGCACAGGAAGAGCACTGTGTCGGAGATGGTCCTCGCTGTCTCGGATACGCGAACGGGACCCCGTCCGCGCTGGTCAGGCTCCAAGATACTGGCCCGCAAGGGTTTCTCGCGGCGATTGGTGCAGCACATCCAAGTGATCTCCCTGATGATTTCCCGCGCTTTACCCGGCCATTGCCTGAATGCCGGAGCCGGCCACCCGGCGGGCCCCGGGGAGCCCCGGGGGCCGCCTTGCCCGGGGCCTCGGGGCCGACGGAGACTGGTGCTGCACTTGTCGCGACCACCCGGAGGTCATTCGTGCGGATCGGCAACCTTGACGGCCGGCTGGTCATCCTAACCGATGCCGGCGCCCGGGATGGGGAACGGGCCAGCGGCGGCCGGTTCGGCACCGACCCCCAGGCGGTCTACCACCACTGGGCGGAGTTCACGTCCTGGGCAGCCGCCTACGACGGCGACGCCGCGGAGCCCTACGCCGCGAACCAGCTGGGCGCTCCGGCCCCGGCCCCGGCGCAATCGTTACCCCGGGAGCGACAATGGCCCTCCATCAGCTCAGCTCGGTCACCATCGGGGTGCCCAACGTCGCCGAGACCGCCGGCTACTACGCGGATTTC
>DASYXX010000660.1:0-11720 GCA_035934395.1 Streptosporangiaceae bacterium | reverse complement strand
GCCGGGAGGCGTTCTACTGGGCGGCGGTGGCCGGGACGTTCGCGATGGGCACCGCGGTCGGGGACCTCACCGCGGTGACCCTTCACCTGGGCTACTTTCGCTCGCTCGTGCTGTTCGCCGCGATCATCACGATCCCCGCACTGGGTTACCGGTGGCTCGCCTGGAACCCGATCTTCTCGTTCTGGTTCGCCTACGTCATCACCCGCCCGCTCGGCGCGTCGTTCGCGGACTGGGTGGGCAAGCCCGCCCGCCTCAGCGGCCTGGGCTGGGGCGACGGGCGGGTGAGCCTGATCCTCGCGCTGCTGATCGTCTGCCTGGTCGCCTACCTGGCCATCCCGCCGCGACGTGCAGCCCGGCGGGCTCAGGAGCTGGCCAGCTGCTCGCGCACCTGGCGCTTGATCCGGGCCAGCATCGCGGCCATGCCCCGCAGCCGCAGCGGGCTGACCAGGTCGTGCAGCCCGAGCTGGCTGGAGAACTCGCCCGGCGTGTCCAGGATCTCGTCGGCGGCCAGCCCGTCGAGCCCGGCGTGCAGGATGCCCGCGAAGCCGCGGGTGGTCGGCGCCTCCGGCGGCGCGTCGAAGAACAGGTGAACGGTGCGGTCGCCGTCGACCTCGGCGGCCAGGAACAGCGGCGACTGGCACTCCGGCACCTGCTCGAGCAGGTCGCGGTGGTCGGCGTACCGGTCAGGGAGCGGCGGCAGCTCGCGGGAGAACTCCAGCAGCAGCTGAAGCCGGTCGCGGTCCGGCAGGGCCCCGAAATCCTCGGCGATCTCGGCCAGACGGGGTGGAAGCGTTACAGATGTCATGGATTTTCGCCTCGGGTGATCGGAACCCGGACCGAGTTGCCCCATTCTGTCCAGGATCCGTCGTAGTTGCGCACGTGCGGGTAGCCCAGCAGGTGGGTGAGCACGAACCAGGTGTGGCTGGACCGCTCGCCGATCCGGCAGTAGACGACGACGTCGTCGTCCGGGCGCAGCCCCACCTCGCCGGCGTAGATCGCCTCGAGCTCCTTGAGCGAGCGGAACGTGGCGTCCTCGGCCGCGGCGCGGGCCCAGGGGACGCTCCGCGCGCCGGGGATGTGACCGCCGCGGACCGCGCCCTCCTGCGGGTAGTCGGGCATGTGCAGCAGCTCGCCGGTGTACTCGCCGGGGGAGCGCACGTCGATCAGCGGCCGGCCCAGGTGGGCCAGCACCTGGTCGCGGAACGCGCGGACCTTGGTGTCGTCGCGCTCGACGACCGGGTAGTCCGTCCGGGGCGGCTGCGGCACGTCGGTGGTGACCGGGCGGCCCTCGGCGATCCACTTCGCCCGTCCGCCGTCGACCAGGCGCAGGTCCGGATGCCCGAACAGCGTGCACACCCACAGGGCGTACGCCGCCCACCAGTTGTTGCGGTCGCCGTAGAGGACCAGCGTGGTGTCCCGCGTGATCCCCTTCTCCGACATCAGCCGGGCGAAGCCCGCGCCGTCGACGTAGTCGCGGGTCTGCGGGTCGTTGAGCTCGGTGTGCCAGTCGAGCTTCACCGCGCCCGGGATGTGCCCGGTCTCGTAGAGCAGCACGTCCTCGTCGGACTCGGCGACCACCAGGCCAGGGTCGCCGAGGTGCTCGGCCAGCCACTCGGTCGTGACGAGCTTCTCGGGGTGGGCGTAGTCCGCGAACTTCGGCGCGGAGTCATATGGGAGCGCCATGGTTACCTCCATCACCGGCAAAGACTGCTCTGTCACCAGCTAACGCGCGGGCCGTCCCCGGCCTTCCCCCGACCGGCTGGCCGCCCGGCGCCCAGGAAATGCTAGGCGGTCGCGGGCTCGGTCGCGTTGATGGGGTCGACGGCCCCTCGACCACACTCTATGGGGAGCGCGCCGGAGCACATTGGCGGACCCGGGGTGTCACGGAGGGGACCTCAACGCCGGATCTGCTGCCCAGCTGGGTGGCCGGCTCGCACCCTCTATGGCCGGCTCTTCACCTGCGACACCGTCCGGGTCCGCCTTCCACGCTACGCCGGGCAGCGCGCGCTGCCCAGATCAGGAGTTCAGGAAAGCCAGGACGGCGAGCACCCGGCGGTTGTCATCGGCCGATGGCGCCAGATCCAGCTTCATGAAGATGCTGGTGCTGTGCTTGCCAACGGCCTTCTCCGTGATGCGCAGCCGCTGCGCGATCGCGCTGTTGGAGCGGCCCTCGGCCATCAGCTCGAGCACCTCGCGCTCCCTCGCGGTCAGCCGCGTGATCGGCTCGTCCCGTGAGCGGCGGCCCAGGAGCTTGGCGATCACCTCGGGGTCCATCACGGTGCCGCCGCCGGCGACCGTGCGGATCGCGTCGACGAACTGGTCGTCGTTGAACACGCGGTCCTTGAGCAGGTATCCCACCGCGCCTTCCTGGCCGGCCAGCAGCTCACGGGCGTAGAGCTGCTCGACGTACTGGGACAGCACGAGGACCGGCAGCCCGGGGACCTGGCGGCGGGCCTCCAGCGCCGCGCGCAGGCCGTCGTCGGTGAACGACGGCGGCAGCCGGACGTCGACGATCGCCACGTCCGGCCGGTGCTCGATCAGCGCCCGCAGCAGCCCGGGGGCGTCCTCGACGGCGGCCGCGATCTCGAATCCGTGGGCCTCCAGCAGCCGGACCAGCCCGTCCCTCAGGAGGAAGAGGTCCTCGGCGACGACAGCGCGCACGGCACCTCCATGACGATCATGGTCGGCCCGCCGGGCGGGCTGCTCACGGCCAGGATGCCGTCGAATGTACCCAGCCGGCGCTCGATCCCGGCCAGCCCGCCGCCGTCGGCCGGGTCCGCGCCGCCCACTCCGTCATCGACCACCATGATCTTGAGCTTGCCGGAGGCGTGCCGGATCCGGATCTGGACCAGGCGTGCGCCGGAGTGCTTGACCGCGTTGGCGAGCGCCTCGGCGACGCCGAAGTAGCACGCGGACTCGACCGGCGGGTCGAGCCGGCCGGGCAGGTCGATGTCGGTCTCGGTGCGCAGCGGCGTGTCCAGGGCCAGGGCCTGGATGGCGTCGGCCAGGCCGCGGTCGGCCAGCACCGGCGGGTATATGCCGCGGACCAGGTCGCGCAGCTCGGTCAAGGCCTTGGACGAGGTTTCCCTGGCCTCGGCGACCAGGGCGATCGCGGCCTGCGGGCTGGTCGGGATCAGCCGCTCCACCGCCCTCAGGTTCATGCCGAGGGCGACCAGGCGGGCCTGCGCCCCGTCGTGCAGGTCGCGCTCGACCCGCCGCAGCTCGGCCGCGGCGCTGTCGACCGCGTCGGCCCGGGTCTGGGTCAGCTGCTCCACCCGGCCGGCCAGCTCGGCATCGGGCTCCGGCCGGAGCAGCACCCGCGCGTGCGTGACGATCGTCCGCGGCACCAGCCACAGCCCGAACAGCAGCAGCAGGCCGCCCTCGACCCCGGCCGCGATCGCCATGTGCCGGCTGTCGATCAGGATGGCGCCGTAGCGGACATCGGCGCCGTTTCCGAACCCGGTGAAGCCTGCGATGAGCGGCGCACGGCCGGGCCAGGCCTTGGCCTCGAAGATCCCGTACAGCCCCAGGGTCGCCAGGCCGGCCGCGGCCAGGTCCGCGGCGGCTGCGGGAGCGCGCAGCACCAGGACCAGCGTGATCGCCACGAGGGCGGCGTTCCACCCGAGGCTTCCCCAGCCTGGGCTCAGCCAGTAGTTCGGGCCGAGCAGCTCCATAAGCAGCGCCACCACCGGGAGCAGCAGCCAGCGCCACCGCACCGGCCAGCCGAGCAGCGTGGCAGCCAGCCGGGATTGCCTGCCGACCCGGCGCCAGAGCAGCCACAGGCCCGCCGCGAGGAATACGTACGCCTCCGGCAGGACGAGTGCACCGTTCGGGCCTGCGACCTGCCAGGACCCCGGGTCGGCCGGCACCGCGCCGTAGAGCACCGAGTTGAGCCACTCGCCGCGTTCATAGGCCCTGACGACCAGGAAGCCGTACAGCCCGAGCGCTACGAGGGCGGCCGGCAGCAGCGTCGCGGCCAGCCTCGGTCGCAGCACGAGCACGACCCCGGCGATCAGCATCGCGACGACCGGCGGCCAGCGGTCCGTGCCGGGCCCGAACCCGCTGATCGCCAGGGCGAGCAGGCCCAGGCCCCAGCCGAGCTCGCGCAGGCGCCCCCGCGGAGTCTTCGGGCCGGTTCCGCTGGCCTCCATTCGGCGGACGCTGAGCCAGACGCACCCCGCGACGTAGGCCACGACGAGGATCATGGTGGTCATCGTGCCGCGCTCCGGGCCTGGTTCATCGCGGCGCCGCCACCGGCGCGGACAGGTTGCACGGCACCTCCATGATGATCATCGTCGGCCCGCCGGGCGGGCTGCTTACGGCCAGGATGCCGTCGAACGTGGCCAGCCGCCGCTCGACACCCTGCAAACCCGTTCCCCGGGCCGGATCCGCGCCGCCGATACCGTCGTCGGTCACCGTGATCCGCAGCGTCCCGGGGCAGCGGCCGGTCCGGGCGCGCGGGCGGGACCCGGCACGGCCGGCCGAGTGCCGGATCCGGATCTGGACCAGGCGGGCGCCGGAGTGCTTGACCGCGTTGGCGAGCGCCTCGGCCACGGCGAAGTAGCACGCGGACTCGACCGGCGGGTCGAGCCGGCCGGGCAGGTCGATGTCGGTCGCGGCCCGGACCGGCGTGTCCAGGACCAGGGCCCGGACGGCATCGCCGAGGCCGCGGTCGGCCAGCACCGGGGGGTAGATGCCGCGGACCAGGTCGCGCAGCTCGGTCAGGGCCCGGGATGATGCTTCCCTCGCCTCGGCAAGCAGGGCGAGCGCGGCCTGCGGGCTCGATTCCACCATCCGCTCCGCCGCCCGCAGGCTCATGCCGAGAGCGACCAGGCGGGCCTGCGCCCCGTCGTGCAGGTCCCGCTCGACCCGCCGCAGCTCGGCGCCCGCGGAATCCACCGCCTCGGCCCGGGTCTGGGTGAGCTGCTCCACCCGGCCCGCCAGCACCACGTCCCGCCGCACCAGGAGCCTCGCGCGGGCGCCGAGCGTCCGCGGCGCCAGCCACAGGCCGAACGCCACGATCGCCGCGCCCTGGACCCCGGCCAGCACCGTGAGCGGCTGGCCGATCGCCGGGTCGTAGTAATACGGAGGGATGCCGCTCGTCATGACCCACCCGAGCGGCGGGTGCACTGCGAGGGCGACAACGCCCAGTCCGAGGAAGATCAGCCCGGCCGACGCAACGTCGGCCACCACCCCCGGGACCAGAACCAGGAGGGCGACCACCAGCGCCGCCGCCGCCGCGACCGTCCACTGCAGGCTGTACCACGGGGCGGACAGCACCGCTATCACGCCCAGCACCGTCGCCAGCAGCAGCCCCCACCGGTACTGCGAGCCGGTTGCCGAACCAGCCAGCCGGGACAGGCGATGCGTCGCGCGCAAGATCGGCCACAGCGCGGCGGCCAGGAACCCGCAGGCCAGCAGAAGCAGCGTCGTGCGCCACCATTCAACGCCGCGATATCCGACGATCTGGCCGTTCGCCTGCGTCAGCACGAGGCCGAGCCCGGCCAGTCCGATGCCCGCCAGGGCGAACGGCAGCAGGCGCCGGGCCAGCGGCAGCACGAAGACGGTCAGCATCCCCGTGATCGAGACGGCGAGAAACACACCCCCGCTCAGGGTCCTGTCGAACGTCGCGAACCCCGCCAGCGTCACCACGAGCAGGGCAAAGCTCCCGCCAAGCTGCTGCAGGAGCTCCCGGGGGGTCGTCGGGCCAGGAGCCCCGGTCCTCATTCTGCGCACGCGAAGCCAGATGCACGTCGCGACGCAGGCCGCCGCGATGAGGATCACCCATCCCGTCATGCGGTCCATAGTGGCCGACGGCACTTGAGCGCCGCCATGGGCCCGCTTCCCCTTCCGAGGTAGGCAAATGCCTACCGTGCCCGAGGCCGAACTGGCCAGGGTGCTCACTCAGCGGGGCTGGACCGGCCCCCCGTGCCGCTGTGGCCCGTCCTGCGCGGCGGCCCTTCCATGATCGGGAGACTAATGGGCGATGACGGGCACAAAGTCTCCCCGATCATGGATGAGACCGTGGGCGCAACACCCGTCAGGGGGCGAGGTCGGCGAGGATTTCTTCCAGGCGGGTGAGCTGGTCGGCGACCCACGGGAGCGCCAGCGGGTCGGCGGCGGCCAGCGCGGCTTCCTGCTTCTCGTCGGTGTCGCCGTAGAGCAGCCCGGTGGCCAGCCGCAGCCGCAGCGCACCTGGGCTCTCGCCGAACGCGCTGCCCGGCAGGGTCCCGGCGCCGTAACGGTCGAGCAGGAGCCCGGCCAGGCCCGCGCCCGTCGTCACGCCGTGCCGGCGGGCCAGGTGCCCGCGCCAGGGCTCGAAGTCCGGGTAGACGTAGAACGCCGCCTGCGGGGGCGGAACATCGAGGCCGGCGGCGCGGCAGATGCCCGCCACCGCGCGGCAGACCGCGGCGTGCAGCGACCGGCTCCGCGCGACGCGCTCGGAAAGCTCCTGGGGCTCGCGGAAGGCCAGCGCCGCGGCCTGCTGGATCGGCGCCGCCGGCGCGGACCAGATCTCGCTGCCGATGGCGACCAGCTGGCCCCGCAGCCAGGAGCCGAACGGGCCCTCCGGCAGCCGGGCCACGCCGATCCGCCAGCCGCCCAGGGCAAAGTTCTTGCTGAGCGCCGTGGTGACCACGGTCCGCTGCGGCGCCACGGCGGCCGGGCTGAGCACCGGCGTCGCGGGATCGTGCACCAGGTCCCTGTAGATCTCGTCGGAGATGATGATCAGGCCGTGCTCCGCGGCCACCTCACAGAACGCCTGCACCGTGGCCGGGCGGGGAACCCTGCCGGTCGGGTTGTCCGGCAGCGTCACGACGGCCGAGCGGATCTCGCGCCCGGCGGCCCTGGCCTCCGCCACGGCGGCGGCGAGGCCGGCCGGGTCGCAGATGCCGCCCTCGCCCGGCGCGGCGGGCACGAAATGCGGGCGGACGCCGATCAGGCTGGCCTGCGCGGCATAACTGACCCAGCTCGGCCGGGGCACCGCCACGTCCGCGCCGATCGCCAGCAGCAGGGCGTACAGCAGCGGCTTGCTCCCCGGGCCGCAGACCACCGAGCCCGCGCTGGTCGGCAGCCCGCGCCGCTGCCAGTACCCGGCGGCCGCCGAGCGCAGCCGCCCGAGGCCTGCCACCGGGCCGTAGCTGTTGCTCGAGGTGGCCGCGGCGAGCGCGTCGCGCAGCGCCGCAGGGACGGGCAGCCCCGCCTCCCCGAACGCCAGCGGCAGCACGGGTTCTCCGCGGCTGCGCCTCGCGGCCAGCGCCTCATTCGCCGCGAGCGTGGCCGAGACCGGCATGTGCTCACCGGATACCGGCGGAGCGGCGGGCGGCGTGGTCAAGGACCGGAGGGCGGGCGGGTGCGGGAGTGGGGGCGAGTATCGGGTGGGGGGAGCCGGTGTCACGCTCCCGGCGAAAGGCATTTTGGGGGGACTCCAAGCTGCGGGGGGAGGGGGGTGATCCAAACCAGGCCTTCTGATGCCCGGCAACGCTTTAATACAACAACTGCGCTCACCAGGATGTATCCCGTTTAGCGTAAGAGCAAGCTCGATATGTCTGTGGCAGAGATTAAGCTTCTCTTATGCTCGATACCCATCGGCTGCGGCTGCTCAGAGAATTCGCCGAACGCGGGACCATCGCGGCCACCGCCGCCGCGCTCGGTTACACGCCGTCCGCGGTGTCGCAACAGCTGGCCGCGCTGGAGCGGGAGGCCGGGGCGGTGCTGCTGGACCGGACCGCCCGCGCGGCCGAGCTGACCGACGCGGGACGGCGGCTGGCCGAACATGCCGAGCGCATCCTCGCCCTGATCGAGGCGGCCGAGGCCGACCTTTCCGCCGCCGGGCCGGTCGGGCGGGTGACCGTCACGGCCTTTCCCACCGCCGCCGTGGCGTTCGGGCCCGCGCTGGTCCGGCGGGTGCGCGCGCACCCGGGACTCACGCTCCTCCTGCGCGAGACCCAGCGGGAGGAGGGGCTGCGGCTGGTCCGCACCGGCGAGGTCGACGTGGCCCTGGTTGCGGACTGGTCCGGGCGGCTGCCCAGCGCCGACCACGGCGGCGGCGTGCTGCGGTTCTACCGGCTGATCCGCGACCCGCTGGTCCTGGTGCTCCCGCGCGGCCACCCGGCGGCCGATTCCTCCAGCGAGGTCGACCTGGACAGTCTGCGCGACGAGTCGTGGCTGGCCGCGCCGCCTGGGGAGCCCTCCCGCCAGGCCGTGGACAAGCTGCTGGCGGGCATGGGCGGGATGCCCCCGGCGCCGTGGGAGTTCGAGGGCCTGTCCACGATCCTCAGCCTGGTCGCGCACGGCATCGGGATCGCGGCGCTGCCCCGGCTTACCCTGGCCGCCGGGGACCGGAGGGTGGCGGTGCGGGAGCTGCCCGGCGCCTCCCCGGCGCGCGACGTGTACGCGGTGGCGCGGACCTCGAGCGTGCGCCGGCCGTCGGTGGCGGTGATGCTCGCGGCCCTCGACGCGGCGGCCGGCCGGCTAGGCCGGTAACGATCAGTCAGGCGTCACGTTCGATCGGACACGTCATGCACCGCGGGCCGCCGCGCCCGCGGCCGAGCTCGCTGCCGCGCACCGTCACCACCTCGATTCCGCTCCGGCGCAGGTGGGAGTTCGTGGTGGTGTTCCGCTCGTAGGCGATGACCAGGCCAGGGGAGACCGCGAGCACGTTGCAGCCGTCGTCCCACTGCTCGCGCTGCGCCGAGTGCACGTCCTGGGTCGCGGTCAGCACCCGGATGCTGCCGAGGCCGAGCGCGCCGGCGATCGCCGCGTGCATGTCCTCGGGAGGATGATCGGTGACCTTGAGCTCCCGCGGCCCGCTGCCCGGCTCGACGGTGTAGGAGGGCAGCATGCCCAGCCCGGCGTACTTCACGAACACCCCGTAGTCGGCCATGGTCAGCACCGTGTCCAGGTGCATGAACGCGCGTGCCTTCGGCATGTCGATCGCGACCAGCCGGTCGGCGGCCGACGCGGAGAACAGCCGGCGGCAGAGCATCTCGATGGCCTGCGGCTGGGTCCGCTCGCTCATCCCGGCCAGGACCGCGCCGTGGCCGAGCACCAGGATGTCGCCGCCCTCGATCGTGGCCGGCTCGGCGTCGGCCCCGTGCAGCCAGATCTCGAACCCGCCGGACGCGAACATCGGGTGCCACCGGTAGATCGCCTCGTCGCTGACCGTCTCCCGCATCCGGGCCCGCCGCCGCATGGCGTTGACCGCCACGCCGCCGTAGATCCAGCTCGAGCTGTCGCGCTGGTAGAGCAGGTTCGGCAGCGGGGCGAGGACGAAGCCGTCGGGATCGAGCGAGTGGAACGCGATGCTCTTCGGTTCGGCGCCGAGCCCGAGGATCTCGCGCTTGGTGATGCCGCCGATCAGGAACCGCGCCAGGTCCGGCGCGCCGAGCCCGTCCAGGGCCCCGCGCAGGGCATCGACGGCCAGCGGGCCATGCCGCCGCGGGTCGAACACGCGGTCCATGACGTAGGACCGCGCCTCGCCGATCTCCAGCGTCTGCGCGAACAGCTCCCCGTAGTAGTGCACGGTGACCCCGTGGTCGCGCAGCGTCTGGGCGAACTCGTCGTGCTCCGCCTGGGCCTCGGCCACCCATAGGACCTCGTCGAACAGCAGGTCGGATGCGTTGTCCGGGGTCAGCCGCTTGAGTTCGAGCTCGGGCCGGTGCAGGATGACCTGGCGCAGGCGGCCGACCTCCGAATCCACGCCGAACATGCCCCAAGACTAGGCTGCGGCCGTGGATCTAGATCTTTCCCTCGCCGCGCCCGACCTGACCGCGCGGCTGGTCGACATCGAGTCCGTCAGCGGCTCCGAGGGGCCGCTGGCCGACGCGATCGAGGGGGCCTTGCGGCGGCTGCCGCACCTCGACGTGTACCGCGACGGTAACGTGCTGGTGGCCCGCACCCACCTCGGGCGCGCCCACCGGGTCGTGCTGGCCGGGCACATCGACACCGTGCCGGTCGCGGGCAACCTCCCGTCCCGGGTGCGGGACGGCCTGCTGTATGGCTGCGGCGGCAGCGACATGAAGGCCGGGGTCGCCGTGCAGCTCCGTCTCGCTGCGCTGGCCGCCGAGCCGGGCCCGGACGTGACGTACGTGTTCTACGACTGCGAGGAGGTCGAGGCGGAGCGCAACGGCCTGCTCCGGCTCAGCCGTGTCCGCCCGGAGCTGCTCGCGGGTGACTTCGCGGTGCTGCTGGAGCCCACCGGCGGCGTGGTCGAGGGGGGCTGCCAGGGGACGATGCGCGCCGAGATCCGGGCCATCGGGAAGCGCGCCCACAGCGCCAGGTCATGGCTGGGGGTTAACGCCATCCACGAGGCCGGGCGGATCCTGGACGTGCTCCGCTGCTACCGGGCCCGCGAGCCCGAGGTGGGCGGGCTCACCTATCACGAGGGCCTGAACGCGGTCGGGATCAGCGGCGGCGTGGCCGGGAACGTTATTCCTGACGAGTGCGTGGTCACGGTCAACTTCCGGTTCGCGCCGGACCGGTCGGCCGCCGACGCCGAGGCCCACCTGCGCGAGGTGTTCGCCGGCTTCGAGGTGGCGGTGACCGACGCGGCCGGCGGTGCCCGGCCGGGGCTGACCGATCGCGCGGCGGCGTCGTTCGTGACCGCGATGGGCGGAACGCCGCGGGCCAAGCTCGGCTGGACCGACGTCGCCAGGTTCGACGCGCTCGGCGTGCCCGCGGTCAACTACGGGCCGGGCGATCCGCAGCTCGCGCACCGCGCGGACGAGCACGTGCCGCTGGCCGCCATCACCGGTTGCGAGGAGCGGATGCTGGCCTGGCTCAACGGTTAGTGCTCAACGGTTAGTAGGGCGGGTGCTGCAGCAGCCTCAGGTCGCCGACGTGCCGCCCCCCGGAGGTGTCCACCCAGGTCACGGACACGGTGGTGCCCGGCCGGTAGTGCTGCAGGATGGCGGTCAGCGAGTCCGGCGAGCCCACCGCGCGGCCGCCTACGGCGGTGATGACATCACCGGCGACGATGCCCGCGCGGGCCGAGGGGGTGCCGCAGAGGGAACCCAGGACCAGCGTTCCGATGCCGACCGGGGCGATGTTCTGCGGCACCCCGGCGTTCTGGTCGTTTTGCAGGCACTGACCCGATCCCGGGATGCCCAAGCCGCTGCCCTGCTGGCTGAGCTGGGACCGCTGCTGCTGCTCCGGGCTGCTGAGCGAGCTCGCCCGCTGGGACGGCACCAGCACGCCGAGGAACCCGGTGGGGCCGATGGTGATCGTGGAGCCGGCCTGGCCGTTCCTGATCTGCCCGGCGATGGACAGCGCCCGGTTGATCGGGATCGCGAAGCCGACGTCGGAGGTCTGGTTGCCGAAGCTCCCGGACGATGCAGCAGTGTCCATGCCGATGACCCGGCCGTTCATGTCCACCAGCGGGCCGCCGGAGTCACCTTCCACGATCTGCGCGTTCGTCTGCAGCATCCCGTGCAGCGTCTCGGTGCCGCCCAGTTGATCGCTGGCGGTGATGGTCTGGTTCAGCTGCGTTATGGAACCGGTCACCACGGTCGGCGTGCCGCCCAGTCCCTGGGCGTTGCCGATGGCGACAACGTTGTCGCCCACCTTGACCGTCGAGGAGTTGCCCAGCGGGACCGTCCTGAGCCCGGACGCTCCCACCAGCTGGATCAGCGCCACATCATCGGACTTGTCGTAGCCGAGCCACCGCGCGGTGAACCGCTGGCCGGTCGTGACCACCGTCGCGGTCAGGGCCGTGGTCTGGT
>DASYXX010000656.1:0-4108 GCA_035934395.1 Streptosporangiaceae bacterium | reverse complement strand
TGATATGACGTTCCGCATTGCCAGCCAGATCGGCCGGAGATCACGATGACGGCCCCGTCGTACGCGACCGCGGCCGGGCTGATCGAGCGATCGGCCGCCGCCTACGTGTCCGGCGTGCCGGAGCACCCCGCCGACGACGGTTTCTTCGGGCCCGCCAGCGTCGCCTGGAGGATCAGCGGCGACCTGAGTGAGCCGATCGCCGGCCTGCGCGCGCTGATGATCCAGGCGCTGCACCCGCTCGCGATGGCCGGAGTCGACCAGCACAGCGGCTGGCGCCGGGACCCGGTCGGCAGGCTCGCCGCCACCTCGGCGTACGTCACCATGGTCACCTTCGGTGAGCGGGCCGCGGCCGAGCAGGCGGCCGCGCGGGTGCGCCGGATCCACACCCGCGTGCGCGGCGTGGACGAGGTCACCGGCCGCGCGTACGAGGCGAGCGACCCGGCACTGCTGCTGTGGGTGCATGCTGCCCTGGTCGATTCCGACCTGGCCGTCCGCCGGCTGCTCGGCACGCCCCTCTCGCCCGGGGACGCCGACCGTTACGTAACGGAGATGGTGGTCGCGGCCGAGCTCGTCGGCGTTCCCGCCGGCCAGATCCCCTCGAACGTGACCGAGCTCGACCGGTACATCACGTCGGTCCGGCCCGAGCTGCGCTGCACCCCCGCGGCCCGCGAGTCGATCGGGTACCTGCTCGATCTGCTGGGGCTGGACGACGACATCGCCGAGCTGTGGCAGGACATCCGCGACGCCGCGGTTGCCGCGCTGCCGGACTGGGCCCGGGAGATGTACGGGTACGGCGCGCCGCCGCTGACGCCCGGGCGGCGGGAGGAGATCCGGCAGGTGCTCGGCGTCCTCGATGCCGTGTTCCTCGGCGAGCCCGGCGTGCTCGAGGCCCGGCAGCGGATCACCGCGCGGATGCGCGCGGCCCGGCGAGCGTGAAGAACCCGCGCATGAGGAGGCTCTTCGCCGTGGCGTCGATCGGCGTCGGGCTCACGGCTGCGTTCGTGCTGCTCCGTCGCCGGATTGGGCAGCTGCGCCCGCCCGGCGGGGTCGGCCCGCCCCGGCCCCTCTCCACGGTCGGCGTGCCGGTCGTCGCGGCCAGCACAGCGTCGCTGCGGGTGCGCCGCGGCCTGGACGCGCTCCGGCTTGTCGCGCGCGGCGGGGCGCGCTACGCAAGCAGCGCCCCGCGGCTGTTCGCGGCCGCCGGCGAGCACCGGCAGCGGCTCCGCAACGATCTTGCGCTGCAGACCGCCGAGGACGTCGCCACCACGCTGGGGGCGATGAAAGGCGTGCTGATGAAGCTCGGCCAGATGGCCAGCTACGTCGACGACGGCCTGTCGCCCGCGGTGCGCCGCACGCTCAGCCGGCTACAAGACAGCGTCCCCCCGATGAGCGCCGACCTCGCCGCGCAGGTCGTGCGGGAAGAGCTTGGCGTCCCTCCGGAGCGGGCCTTCGCCCAGTGGGATCCCGAGCCGATCGCCGCCGCGTCGATCGGGCAGGTGCACAGGGCGATCACGCACGACGGCCGCGCGGTCGCGGTCAAGGTGCAGTATCCCGGGATCGCGGAGACCATCGCGGCCGACCTCGGCAACGTGGCCCTGCTACGCCGGATGCTGAAGATCACCGCGCCAAGCCAGGACGTCGACGCTCTGCTTGCCGAGCTGCGGGAACGGGTCCTCGAGGAGCTCGACTACCGGCGGGAGGCCGACAACCAGCGCCTGTTCGCCGCCTACTACGACGGCCATCCCACGATCGTGGTCCCGAGGATCATCGGCGAGCTGTCGACGCGGCGGGTGGTCACGAGCGAACTGGCCGACGGAGCCCGCTTCGCCGAGCTGGCCGGCTGGTCCCAGGAGGAACGCGACCTGGCCGCCGAGACGATCTACCGCTTCGTGTTCCGTAGCCTGTACGAGCTGCGCGCCTTCAACGGCGACCCGCACCCCGGCAACTACCTGTTCCACCGCGGCGGCCGGGTCACCTTCCTGGACTTCGGGCTCGTCCGGCGCTTCACCGTGGCCGAGCTGCAGCCCCTCGCGCAGATGGCCCGCTACCTCTGCGTGGAGCACGATCCCGAGGCGTTCCGGCGGAACCTGGAGAAGGCCGGATTCCTGCGCCCGGACGCGCCGCTCCGCACCGAGGCCGTGATCGACCACATGGCCGTGTTCTACGACACGGTCCGCGAGTCGCGGCTGCTGACCATCACCGGGGACTACTCCTCGGCGGTCGTGCGCCGGTTCTTCGACGTGCGCAGCCCGGTGACCACGTACGCGCAGATCCCGCGGTCCTACGTGATCCTGCAGCGGATCAACCTGGGCCTGTTCGGCCTGCTCGGCGACATGACGGCGACCGCCAACTGGCGGGCCATCGCCGAGGAGATCTGGCCGTTCGTGCTGGGCCCGCCGTCCACCCCCATGGGCGAGGCCGAGGCCGCCTGGCTGGCGCGCCGCCCGGCGGTCGCGGACATCCCGGCCTGACCCGGGCGGTGCCATACTGACGGCACCGGCACCGGCACGGGAGGCGGGATGCGGGACGACGGCGGCCTGGGGTTCCTGCCGTGGACGTTCCCGAAGAAGGTCCGGGCCCCCGAGCCGCCTGGCGGCTTCCGGCGGCGCCGCAAGCCGAAGGCTCAGCGGGAACGGGAACGCCGGCGTGAGCATGAGCGGGAAATCCGGGCGGAGCGCCTGCATCTGGCGGCCCTCTCCCGCATCGGCGCGGTCATCATGGGCAGCGCCGTCATCGTGGCCGCGGTCCTGCTCGTCGCCCTGATCGTCGCGGCGCATTAGCGCACAGGGATCGTGCTCAGTCCGGTCGGCGCAGCCCGCCAGCCACCTTCTCCGCGATCAACTCGAACGAGCGGATCCGATCCTGGATGTCGTAGACCATCGTGGTGAGCATGAACTCGTCGGCCTCGGTGCGCTCGAGCAGCCCCGCGAGCTGCGTCCGGACCGTCTCCGGCGAGCCGACGGCCTGGCTGGCGAACCGCTCCCGGGCGAACTGCCGTTCGCCCGGCGTATACGGATAGGCGGCCGCCTCCTCGGGGCTGGCCAGCGGCTGCGGCATCCCCTGGCGCAGCCGCAGGAACGACAGCGCGGCCGGGCCGGAAATCCATTCGGCCCGCTCGTCGGTATCGGCGCAGATCGCGCTCACCGCGACCATCGCGTAAGGGCGCTCCAGCCAGCGGGAGGGCCGGAAATTCTGCCGGTACAGCGCCAGCGCGGGAATGGTGTTGGCGGAGCTGAAGTGGTGCGCGAACGAGAACGGCAGCCCCAGCAGGCCGGCCAGCTGCGCGCTGTACCCGCTCGAGCCCAGCAGCCAGATCGCGGGCATGTCCCCCAGCCCCGGCGTCGCGATGATCCGCGCCGGGGCCTCTGTCCCGAGGAACAGGCCGATCAGGTCGGCGAGCTCCTCCGGGAACGCCTCGGCCGACAGGCCTTCCATCGTCCGCCGCAGCGCCAGCGCCGTGAGCTGGTCGGTCCCAGGCGCCCGGCCGATGCCCAGGTCGATGCGGCCCGGGTGCAGCGCCTCCAGGGTCCCGAACTGCTCGGCCACCACCAGCGGGGCGTGGTTGGGCAGCATGACCCCGCCGGAGCCGACCCGGATCGTGGAGGTCGCCGCCGCCAGGTGCGCGATCAGCACCGCCGGCGCCGAGCTGGCGATGGCCGGCATGTTGTGGTGCTCCGCCACCCAGAACCGCCGGTACCCCAGCTCCTCGGCGGCTTGGGCGAGTTCGGTGGTCTGCCGCAGCGCCTGGCCCGCTGTGGTCCCTGCGGCGACGGGAGACAGATCCAGGACGGAAAGCGGCACACCGATCACACAGCTCGCCAACTGCCGTGCGTCCCGCGTTCTTCCCGGCTCGGCTGGTAGCCGAAAGCCGGCGCGGCCCCCGTTAGCCGTCTGGACTCCTGCGTGGTGCCAACCCGCCGGTGCCGACGGGTTGTGGCTGGGCCCGCCGAGCCCCCCGGGGGGATTGTGGTCGATGGGCCGTTGACCACGCTCTATGGGGGTCGACGGCCCATCGACCTCCATCGCTTCCGGCGCGCGGGCACGCTCCTTCTCACCGGGGGCCGGGCGCCTTTGCTACGTTTGTCCCGTGGCCTTCGGCGGCGAGGCT
>DASYXX010000655.1:0-1891 GCA_035934395.1 Streptosporangiaceae bacterium | reverse complement strand
GACCCGGACCTGCGGCTGCCCCGGATCCGCAGCGCGGGCGAGAACGACGAGGGCGGCCGCGGGCTCTACCTGGTCGACCAGCTTGCCACCCGCTGGGGTTCCCGGCCGACCCAGGACGGCAAGGCCGTCTGGTTCGAGATCCCGATCAAGGGCGGCCCGGGCCTGGCCTGACCATTGCCTCCGTCCTCAGGCCGGCGTCGGTGCCGTCGCTCCGCGCCGATCACTGATTACGGATGGGAGGCGGAGGCCCAGAGCGCCAGGCCGACCACGATGCATCCGACAATCACCGTGACCCACGTCCCGGTGGTCGACGGCAGGCCCATACGGCGCCGCACCCGCACCGTGAACAAGGCCGCGAGAGCGCCGAGGAACCCCAGCAGGATCAGCCCTTGGGTCATCGCAGTCTCCCGGAGTCTCGCTCTGCACCGAGGATAACCGCCTCGCCTGACCGTGACCACAGACCGAGGCCGGAGGCCTGCGGGAGGCTGCCGGGCGCTGCCGGGCAGCCGTAACGGCGTTGCGTTACGCTGCTCCGTTATTGCGCAACGGCGAGACGGCGGCCACTTCGGCCGAGCTGAGCACGCCGGGGACGGCCGTGGCCGCGTCCGGGGCCTGGACGCTGGCACGGAGCCGTCGCAGGACCGCGACCTGGCGGCCCAGGGACTCGATCCTCTCGTCCACTAACCTCGCCGCGACGTCTCGCTGGCCCGCGCTGACCGAGCGGCCGAGCGCCAGCCTGGCCAGCGGCTTGATCTCCTCGAGCCGGAAGCCCAGGTCCTTGAGCGCCAGCGCGGTGTCGATGTAACCGCGGTACTCACGGGGATACTTCCGGGTGCCGCCGGGCGACCGGCGGGGCTCGGGCAGGATCCCGAGTTCCTCGTAGTACCGGATCGTCCGGCTGCTGACCCCTGCGGCCTTGGCCAGCTGCCCGATGCTTACCAGGCCAGCGGTGTCCTCGACGATCTTCGCTGTCATCCCCGTAACCCCCTGTAGGCATGCCGGGTCACCCCGGTTGGCCGCCGGCCGTTATGACCTGCGCGCCCCTCGGCCGCCCCCAGCGGCCGCCCCCGATACATCACGGATAGTAGCTGTACGGATACTGTGGGAACAGCGGATTCACGCCGGAATCCTGGACCGGGCAGATCCTGGCCGTGAGGGTCTATGGAGGGCACGGACCGCCAGGGTAATCTCAGATCAGCCGGCATGGGGCCAGCGGGGCAAGCCACGAGGCAGTAGCGCGCGCCCGATGAGGGCCGGTCAACGGGTAGCGGGTTGGCTCCTATGGGAAGGCGGTCGTGGTGGCGGAGGCATACATCGTCGGGGCGGTGCGCACCCCCGTTGGCAAGCGGAACGGAGGCCTCTCGGCGGTGCACCCTGCCGACATGGCCGCGCACGTGCTGACCGAGCTCATCGCCAGGACCGCCGCCGATCCCTCAGCAATAGAAGACGTCATCATGGGATGCGTCTCCCAGATAGGCCCGCAGTCGGTCGACATCGCGCGGACCGCGTGGCTGTCGGCCGGCCTGCCGGAGAACGTCCCCGGGGTTACCATCGACCGGCAGTGCGGGTCGTCGCAGCAGGCCGTGCATTTCGCCGCCCAGGCCGTCCTGTCCGGGACGCAGGACCTGGTCGTGGCCGCCGGCGTGGAGAGCATGAGCATGGTGCCGATGGGCTCGACCGTGGCCCTGCCGCTCGAGAAGGGCATGGCGCCGCCGTTCGGTCAGGGCTGGCGCGACCGCTACGGCGACCAGGAGATCTCCCAGTTCCGCGGGGCGCAGCTGATCTGCGAGAAGTGGGGCCTGAAGCGGCTGCAGCTGGAGGAGTTCTCGCTGGAGAGCCACGCCCGCGCCGTGAACGCGATCGACGAGGGCCGGTTCGACCGGGAGATCAC
>DASYXX010000647.1:0-3943 GCA_035934395.1 Streptosporangiaceae bacterium | reverse complement strand
AGGCGGCGCCGCGCCCCTCCGGCTCACTCATACCTAGTTAGTAACGCGGCCGCGGATTCGTGCCCTGGTCGTATGGCACCGTCGTAGCGGCCGCCGCAGTGTAGCGGGAGTGGAGTTCGACGTGATCGCCCGCTAGGCGGGGACCTCGGAACGGTCTCCGGCCCAGAGGGTGTGGAACGTGCCGTCCCGGTCGACCCGGCGGTAGGTGTGCGCGCCGAAGTTGTCGCGCAGGCCCTGGATCAGCGCGGCGGGCAGCCGGTCGCGGCGCAGCCCGTCGTAGTAGGCCAGGGACGAGGAGAACGCCGGGCTGGGCACGCCCGCGAGGGCCGCGTCCGCCACCACGCGGCGCCAGCTGTCGACGCCTGCCGACACGGCGCGGGCGAAGTACGGCGCGACCAGCAGGCTGGGCAGGCCCGGGTCCTCGTCGTAGGCCTCGCGGATGCGGTCGAGGAACCGGGCCCGGATGATGCAGCCGCCCCGCCAGATCGTGGCCATCGCGCCGCGGTCGATGTGCCAGCCGTACTCGTCGCTGCCGGCCTGGATGTGGTCGAAGCCCTGCGCGTACGCGACGACCTTGGACGCGTACAGCGCCTTCCGCACGTCCTCGATGAACGCGGCCCGGTCATCGACCCGCCACGGGTTGAGGTCGCTGGTGAACGCGGCGCGGGCCGCGGCGCGCTGGGCGATGTGCCCGGACAGCGAGCGGGCGAAGGTCGCCTCGGCGATCCCGGTGATCGGGATGCCGAGATCGAGCGCGCTCTGCACGGTCCAGCGGCCCGTGCCCTTCTGCTCGGCCTGGTCGAGGACGATGTCGGCGAACGGCAGGCCCGTCTCGACGTCGACGTGGCCGAGCACGTCGGCCGTGATCTCGATCAGGAACGACTCGAGGTCGCCCTCGTTCCAGGTGCGGAACACGTCGGCCAGCTCGGCCGGGCTGGCACCGGTGCCCGCCCGGAGCAGGTCGTAGGCCTCGGCGATCAGCTGCATGTCGGCGTACTCGATGCCGTTGTGCACCATCTTCACGAAGTGCCCGGCGCCGTCCGGGCCGACGTGCACGCAGCACGGGGTGCCGTCGACCTGCGCCGCGATGGACTCGAACATCGGGCCGAGCGTCCGGTAGGACTCGGCCGAACCGCCGGGCATGATGCTCGGCCCGTTCAGCGCGCCTTCCTCGCCCCCGGACACGCCCGAGCCGACGAAGTGCACCCCGCGCGCGCGGAGGTCCCGCTCGCGGCGGCGGGTGTCGGCATAGTGGGCGTTGCCGCAGTCGATGACGATGTCGCCCTCGTCAAGCAGCGGGACCAGTTCCCCGATCACCGCGTCGGTGGGCTCGCCCGCCTTGACCATGATGATCATCGCGCGGGGCCGCTCGAGCGACGCGACAAAGCCCCCGACCGATTCCGACGGCACGAACGTCCCCTCGGACCCGTGCTCGGCGACCAGGCTGCGGGTCCGCCCGGCCGTGCGGTTGTGCAGCGCGACGCGGTACCCGTGCCGGGCCAGGTTGCGGGCGAGGTTGCGGCCCATCACCGCCAGCCCGGTGACGCCGATCTGCGCGGATGCGCTGTTCTCGCTCATCTGCACTCCATCCTGGGTCATCGCCGGCAGCGTGCGTAGTACGCGCCGGCGGACTGCCTGGGTTCAGGCGGTGCGGATCAGGTCGGTCTGGGCTTCCTCCACGACGCGCTGCACGTGCAGCCCGCGCTGCACGTCCAGGCCTGGCGGCGTGCCCTCCTCCACGGCCTGCGCGAACTCGGCGAACATCGTTGCGAACGCATCCCGTCCGGCCGCGGCCTCGCACTCGATCTCCGCGCTGCCGCCGCCCCCGAACACCTCGACGTAGGCACGCGCGGCGTCCACCTCGGCGGCCGCGGTCAGCGAGGCCTCGCTGAAGCGCCGGTTCGTGTGCTCGAGCATCAGGCCCACCCAGCCGCGCGGGTCGCCGTGGGCCCGGACCGTGTCGATCCGGCCCAGCGCGGCATCGAGCATGTCGACGAGGTGCGGGCCGAGGTTCCGCAGCACGCCCATCTCGGCGCGCCAGGAGCTGGCCGAGGACTGCGGGCGGAACGCCGCGGAGATCAGCCGGCCGCTGCCGCCCAGCGGGCGGGTGTGCGGGACCGCGGTGTCGAGGAACCGCCGGATCTCCGACGCGTAACGCCAGGTGAGCGCGACCTGGGAGACGACGCCCGCGGTACCGATCGCCTCGGCGAGTTCCTGCGCCCCGGCCAGGTCGCCCGCGATCGGGATCTCCAGCAGCACCGCCTTGCGCCGGGCCGCGGCGAAGCCGGCGATCTCGGGCTGCGCGGCGGGCGGCACTGCGAACACCACGGCGTCGCACTGGTCCAGCATCTCGTCGAAGCGCTCGTAGGCGGCGACCGCGTGCTTGTCCGCCAGGGCGCTGGCCGCCTGCGCCCGCGGGGCCCAGATACCGGCGAAGCGCGCTCCCGGGCACGACGCGAGCGAGGGGGCATGCACGTCCGCCGCCCGGCGTCCCGCGCCAGCCAGCCCGATCGTGACCGTCACAGCGCAAACTCTAGAGCCCGCCCCGCCCGGCCGACGCCGGGGGTGCGGCGGATGCCTGAGTCCGCCGAATAAGGAGCACGCAGCGTTCTGAACGATCCGACGTACTGGCCTCGCCGGACCGGTCTCGGATCATCGACGTCGGCGCGGCCGGGTCGCGGAGCGGATCCATCTCGCGATGACACGCGGCGCGGTGGGCGCCTGCGTACTCGGATCTCCGAACCGGGAGCCGTGGGGGGCCTGGGAGTCTCGTGTAGCTCGCCCTGTCCCGGCCGTGCGGCGGCCCGGCGCGCGGTCATCCGCGTTAAGTGTCATCAGCGCGGAGCGATGGCACCCACGCTGGCTCGAGGACGGAGGAAGAAGCTACTTTCTGGCTGCTTGGGGCCATTGTTCGCCGGAGATCACGGTCGCCAGGTGTGTAAATCGGCGCTGCTCGTGGAATAGGACTTCCGTAATTGATCTAGACGGGGGGAGATCAGTGCCTGCTCAAACCACGGCCCGTACGGCCGCTCGCCGCACTCCGGGGAGCGCCGCCCGTACCCGGTCGACCAGCGCCAGCAGGTCCAGACGTGCTGCGCGCGACCCGAAGACGGAGGCCAGCACCCGCGCGACCGCAGCCAGGACGACGCGGCAGACCGCCGCGAGCGCACCCGCCGCCGCGGTCCGGACGGTCTCGTCGGCGGCGACCAAGGTCACCTCGGCGGCCACCAGGATGACGGCCGCGGCGACCAAGGCCACGACCTCGGCCAAGACGATGTCTACCGCCATGCAGGCGATGAACACCGCGACCAAGGCCATGACCATCGCCACTAAGTCGCTGACGGAAGCCGTCAAGGCGGTGTCGGCCGCCGCGCCCAGGACGGCGGCCAAGTCAGGAACTCGGGCCGCGTCGACGTCGCCGGCCGCGGCGAGGGCGAAGGGCGGGCCGGCCAAGTCCGGCACGGCGAAGTCCGGCACGGCGAAGTCCGGCACGGCCAGGTCCGCTACGGCGGCCAAGTCCGGGTCGGCGTCGGGCGCCGCGCCGGCGCGCACGCCCAAGCCGAAGTCCACGTCCCGGCCGAAGACGGCCGCGGCCAAGTCAGGCACCAAGCCCAAGGCCAGCGACAAGCCCAAGTCCAGCGGCAAGGCCAAGGCGAACGGCAAGCCCAAGACCGCGCCGCCGAAGGTGAGCGCGATGCGGCCGTCAGGCGCCAGGACGCTGACCGTCGCCTCGCCGCCGCGCACTCCCGGCGATGATCACTACGACGGCCTCCTGGCCGGTCTCATCCGCTAGGGGTACCAGGACGCCCCGGGTGACCGTGCCGGGATCCCGGGGCGCCCATCAGGCCGGCTCCCCCATCCAGTCGCCGCATCGCGCCATTACCGCGAGGCCAGTACCTCGGCGATCTTTGCTGCCGCGCCCGGCGGGTCCTCCGCATGGTGC
>DASYXX010000644.1:0-1552 GCA_035934395.1 Streptosporangiaceae bacterium | reverse complement strand
TCCGGCTACCACATCAGGGAGGCCGGCGCCACGGCAGCGCAGGAGCTCGCGTTCACGCTGGCCGACGGGTTCGGGTACGTCGAGCTCGGGCTGTCGCGCGGGCTGGACATCGAGGTCTTCGCCCCGGGCCTGTCGTTCTTCTTCGACGCGCACATCGACTTCTTCGAGGAGATCGCGAAGTTCCGCGCCGCGCGCCGGAGTTGGGCGCGGTGGATGCGGGACGTCTACGGGGCGCGCACCGAGCGGGCCCAGTGGCTGCGGTTCCACACCCAGACGGCCGGGGTCTCGCTGACCGCGCAGCAGCCGGACAACAACGTCGTGCGGACCGCGGTCGAGGCGCTCGCCGCGGTGCTCGGCGGGACCAACTCGCTGCACACCAACGCGCTGGACGAGGTGCTGGCGCTGCCGAGCGAGAAGGCCGCCGAGATCGCGCTTCGCACCCAGCAGGTGATCATGGAGGAGACCGGCGTGACCAACGTGGCCGACCCGCTCGGCGGCTCCTGGTATCTGGAGGCGCTGACGGACCGGCTGGAGGCCGAGGCCGAGAAGACCTTTGCCGCGATCCGCGCGATGAGCCCGGATCAGACGATGACCGGCGGGATCCTGCGCGGCATCGAGGACGGCTGGTTCATGGCCGAGATCGCCGAGGCGTCCTTCGCCTACCAGCAGAAGCTGGAGAAGGGCGACAAGCGCGTCGTGGGCGTGAACGCCTACACCGATACGGTCGAGCAGCCGGTGGAGATCCTCCGGGTCAGCCACGAGGTCGAGCAGGCCCAGACGCGCGCGCTGGCCAGCCGGCGGCGCGAGCGCGACCAGGCGGCGGTCGACGCGGCGCTCGCGGCGATGCTGGCCGCGGCCCGGTCGGGGGAGAACATGATCGAATCCATCCTGGACGCGGCGCGCGCCGAGGCGACCCTGGGCGAGATCTGCGGCGCGCTGCGCGATGAGTGGGGAAGCTACCTGGAGGCCCCAGCGTTCTAGCGGCTGGGCGGGCCGGCCGGTGTGGCCAGTGAGCTCGCCCGGATGGGGCAGGATAGAGACATGCAGCAGCGGGATTTCTCCCTTCACGGTGCCGTTGACCTGGGTGCCCGGCAGGCCGCCGCGCAGCGGAGGCAGCAGGCGGCCACGGCCTCGGGCTCCGCCGACCAGGCGGGCGCGCCGGGTTACGTGATCGACGTCACCGACCAGAGCTTCAATACCGACGTCGTCGAGCGGTCGCGCACCGTTCCGGTGATCATGGATCTGTGGGCCGAGTGGTGCGGGCCGTGCAAGCAGCTGTCGCCCGTTCTGGAGAAGCTGGCCGCCGAGGCCAACGGCGCGTGGGTCCTGGCCAAGGTGGACGTTGACGCGAATCCGCAGCTGAGCGCGGCGCTCCAGGTGCAGTCGATTCCCATGGTGGTGGCCGTGATCGGCGGGCAGGCGATGCCCTTGTTCCTTGGCGCGGTACCCGAGTCCGAGGCCAGGGCGGCGATCGCCCAGGTGATGCACGTCGCCGAGCAGATGGGGCTGGCCGGCCAGGGCGCCGGCGACGGGCAGCGGCCCGGCGCCGCCG
>DASYXX010000596.1:0-2157 GCA_035934395.1 Streptosporangiaceae bacterium | reverse complement strand
CCGGCATCGTCATCATTCCCCTTCGGGTGCGCCGCGCTCAGACGACCCGCGGAGTGCGCGGCCGCCGTTGCCCGGTCGGCAGTGACCATGCTGCCACCTTTTACGCTGAATGTCACTCTCTGTGACTGAGCCGTTTCGGCCTTGTCCGCCCCGGGTCAGGGACCAAGAACGACGATTGACCCTCCATTCAGCTGTCCCCGAGCTCCCTGATGCGCTGCCCGATGAAGGCCTGCTCCGGCACGGCGGGCTCGAGCCGCAGCGCGGCCCGGTAGGCGTCGCTCGCCTCGGCCAAGCGGCCTACCCGGCGCAGCAGCTCCGCCCGCGCGATGTGGAACTGCGGCCAGCGGCTCATCTGCGGATGCGCGCCCAGCGCGTCGAGGATTACCAGCCCGGCCGCGGGCCCCTCGGCCATGGCCACCGCGACCGCCCGGTTGGCCTCCACCACCGGCGTCGGCTCGTACCGGATCAGCTCGCCGTACAGGGCCGCGATCTCGCGCCAGTCGGTGTCGGCGGCCGACGCCGCGCACGAATGGCACGCCGCGATCGCGGCGTGGAGCTGGTAAGGGCCGGGACGGCCGGCCCGCAGCGCCCGTTCCAGGAGCGCTTCTCCTTCAGAGATCATGGCCCGGTCCCAGCGGTCGCGATCCTGGTCCTCCAGCAGGATGATGTCTCCGGTGTCCCGGCTCCTTGCGCCGCGGCGCGCGTCGGTGAGCAGCAGCAGGGCGAGCAGCCCGGCGGCCTCCGGCTCCTGCGGCATGAGCGCGGCGAGCGCGCGGGCGAGCCGCACGGCCTGGTCGCACAGGCCGCCCCTGATGAGCTCGTCCCCCCCGGTCGCCATGTGCCCCTGGGTGAACACCAGGTAGACGACGCGGAGCACGGAGCCGAGCCGCGCGGCCAGGTTGTCGGGGCCGGGGACGCCGAACGAGATCCTGGCCTGCCGGATCTTGCGCTTGGCGCGGACCAGGCGCTGCGCCATGGTCGGCTCGGGGAGCAGGAACGCGGCGGCGATCTCGCTGGTGGCGAGCCCGCACACCGAGCGCAGGGTCAGCGCCACCCGGGTGGCCGGATCGAGGCTGGGATGGCAGCACAGGAAGATAAGGCCGAGCTCGTCGTCGGGAAGGCTCCCCCAGCCCTCGTCGCCCGACGGGCTGCTGCCGTACGGTGCCCTATTTCCATAACGGCCCAGGTCCGGGCCAGGGCCGCCATATCCGTAACTGCCCGCGTCCGGGCCCGGCCCGCCCGCCTCGCGGGTGGCCGCGACTTCCTTCTCCCGGCGCCTTATGTCGCGCCGCATCCGGTCGACGGCCTTGTGCCGCGCCACTCCGATGAGCCAGGAGCCGGGGTTGGCCGGCACGCCCTCGGCCGACCACTTGCTCACGGCCAGGGCGCACGCGTCCTGGACGGCATCCTCAGCCGCCTCGAGGTCGCCCGCGAGGCGGGTGAGGGTCGCCACCGCCGCCCACCAGTGGGCGCGGAACAGCTCGTCGAAGTCCTCGTTCAGCCCAGGCCCCTCCGTCTACGCGGGCTGCTGGACTCCGATGACCGGGCGGACCTCCACGGACCCGTCGCGCGCGGTGGGCAGGCTCGCGGCCCACTGCAGCGCCTCGTCCAGGTCAGCGCACTCGATCAGGGTAAACCCGCCGAAGTGCTCCTTGATCTCGGCCGCCGGGCCGTCGGTCAGCAGCGTCTCCCCGTCACGGACCTGGACCGTGGTCGACGAGGTCACCGGGTACAGCGGGGCACAGTCGATCAGGATCCCCGCGTCCTCCATCGCCCCACGGGCGATGTTCCAGTCCTCGAACAGCCGGCGGGCCTCGTCGGTGCCGGCCTCGGGCAGGTCGGGCCCGTACAGCAGAAGCATGTACTTCACGCGTCTCACTCCTCGGTGGCGCTGGGCGGCCGGCTTCCGCCGGCCCTTCGCCCATAGTCGAACGGGCCGGCGCAGGATCGACAGCGCGCCCGGAGAATTCCGCGCGGGCATGCCGGCTGGCCCGAACATTGCTTGATCATCGCCACTTTCCCCCCGTTGCGACCACAGCGTGCCTGATTTATGCCGGTCTGTGGTCACCGAAGAGGGGAAGAGTCGAAATGATCAAGGTGGCTGGCGGGTAAGGCGCGGCAGGTCCGGTCAGGATGCCCGATGTAGCGGCCCGGGAC
>DASYXX010000594.1:0-3564 GCA_035934395.1 Streptosporangiaceae bacterium | reverse complement strand
GAGCGGCTGGGAGGTCAACAACCCCGACGAGCTGGCGACGGTGCTGCGCACGCTGGAGGGAATCCAGGAGTCCTTCAACGCGGCCCAGCGCGGCGGGAAGAAGGTCTCGCTCGCCGACCTGATCGTCCTCGCCGGCGGCGTGGGCATCGAGCAGGCCGCGAAGAACGCCGGCTACGACGTCGAGGTCCCGTTCGCGCCGGGCCGCTCCGACGCGACGGCGGAGCAGACCGACGTGGAGTCGTTCGCCGTACTCGAGCCGAAAGCCGACGGGTTCCGCAACTACGTCGGGAAGGGCGCCCGGCTCCCGGCCGAGTACCTGCTGATCGACAAGGCGAACCTGCTGACGCTCAGCGCGCCCGAGATGACGGTCCTCGTCGGCGGCCTGCGCGTCCTGGGCGCGAACTACCAGCAGTCGCCGCTCGGCGTCTTCACCGCGACTCCCGGGTCACTGACCAACGACTTCTTCGTCAACCTGCTCGACATGGGCACGACGTGGACGCCGACGTCCGAGGACGCGACCACGTTCGAGGGCCGCGACGCCGCCACGGGCGTGGTCAGGTGGACCGGCAGCCGCGTAGACCTCATCTTCGGGTCGAACTCCGAGCTGCGCGCGCTCGCGGAGGTCTACGGGAGCGATGACGCGAAGGAGAAGTTCGTGAACGACTTCGTCGCGGCGTGGGGAAAGGTGATGAACCTCGACCGGTTCGATCTCGTCTGATCAGATGACGTCCAGGCCGGCCCGCACTGGAGGGCCTGGACGTCATCAGCCGCGCATTAGCCGGGTCCCGGCGGCACGTAGCGGTCCAGCAGGTCGTTGCGGAACTTGCCGGCCGGGTCGAAGTCGCGCATGAGCCGCCGGAAGTCGTCCAGCCGCGGGTACAGCCCGGCAACGGTCTCCGGACCGGTGCCGAACAGCTTGCCCCAGTGCGGCCGGGCGTGCAGCGGCGCCAGGCGCTCCTCGACCTGGGCCAGGACCGGGGCGACGGCCGGCCAGTCGTTGATCCACGTGAAATGGAACGCGACGCCGTCGCGCAGGTAGCTCGGGCTCAGCCACAGGTCATCGGCGGCGATCGTGCGGATCTCCGAGACGCGCAGCACGGGGGCGAGCCGCCCGGCGATCTGGTCCAGCGCGCACAGCGCGCCGATCGCGTCGGCCCGGGGCAGCAGGTACTCCGACTGCAGCTCGTCGCCGGAGCTGGGGGTGAACTCCAGCCGGAAGTGCGGCAGCCGCTCGTGCCATGGCCCGGGCACCCCGAGCTGCTCGGTGCACTGGGCCGCGGGCATGCCCGGCACGGGATTGCGGGGGCCGTCGGCCAGCCGGCCGCCCATCCAGGCCGGCTCCGGCAGCCACGAGTCCGCCGCGTCCGCGCGCCGCTTCAGCCAGGCCTGCCGGATCCGCGGGCCGCGCCATTCGGTGAACAGGCTCACGCTGTACGCGCTGGACATGATCTCGTCGAAGTGCTCGGCCACCTGCTCGCACGGCAGGCCCTCGTAGACGTACTGGCGGATGTCGAACGCCGGCACCGTGTCGAGCGTCAGCGCGGTAACGATGCCCAGCGCGCCGAGGCCCACGACCGTCCCGCTCAGCCGGCCAGGGTCGCCGTCGCGGCGTAGCGTTACGATATCTCCGTCTGCAGTCACCAGTTCCAGGCCCGACACCGAGGTCGCGAGGTTGCCGTTGGCGTCGCCGGAGCCGTGCGTCGCGGTGGCGCACGCGCCGGCCACCGAGATGTGCGGCAGCGACCCGAGGTTATGCAGCGCGCGTCCCGCCCGGTTCAGCGCGGTGGCTAGCTCGCCGTACCTCAGGCCCGCGCTGATCATGACGGCCGCGTTCGCCGTGTCGACCTCGATCACGCGGGGTAGGGCTTCGGTGGACACGAGATCGCCCGGGGTGTCCGCCAGGGAGCTGAACGAGTGCCCTGTGCCGAGGGCCCGGGCCCGCCTGCTCCGGGCTACCAGCCGCTGCAGCTCGGGGACCGACGTGGGCCGGCGGAAGCCCTCGGCCCCGAACGTGACGTTGCCCGCCCAGTTCGTTCGCTTCGCGGACACGTGCTTGTTAACCTCCAGGCCGGGAGCAGACCGGCCGAAGCTTACCGCCGGGTCGAAAGGGGCACCGGATCACGTGCAGCAGGAACATCGTCTCGTGCGGCGCGCCCTGAGCTGGGACCTCGAGCCGGCCGACGTGCTGCGCCTGGTTCGGGACGACGCCCATCCGGTCGCGCTGGTCGGTGCCTGGGCCGGGGGCGGCGCGGTGATCGCATCCGAGCCCCGGCTCACCCGGAGCCCGCCCCAGAACCTGGGCGACGTGCTCGACGCCCCCTTCACTGAGGTACGTGGGCGCTCCGGCTTCGGCAGTGCTGGCTTTGGCGGGGGCTGGATCGGGTACCTCGGCTACGGCCTGGCCGGCGAGCTCACGGACATCCCCCCGGCCCCGGGCGGGCCGCGACATCTGCCGGCCTGGTGGTTCGGCTACTACGACCACGTGCTGCGCCGGGACGGGGCGTCGGGCCGGTGGTTCTTCGAGGCGCTGTGGACGCCGGACCGCGAGCACGCGCTGGAGCGCAGGCTCGAGGAGCTGCTCGGCCGGGCACGGTCGGTGCCGGAACCCCGCGGCTATGAATGCGGCGAGTTCGGGCTGATGCCGTCCGCGGGGGAGCACAGGAAGGCCGTGCGGCGCACCGTCGAGCTGATCCGGCAGGGCGACATCTTCCAGGCGAACATCTGCCTGCGGCTCGAGGCCGCATTTCGCGGTGACCCGCTGGACCTGTTCTGCCGGGGCGTGTCGCGGCTGCGCCCGCCGTACGCCGCGTTCGCCCGGGTCCCGGGAGGCGCCCTGGCCAGCCTGTCGCCGGAGCTGTTCCTGCGCCGGACCGGCCGGACCGCGACGTCCCGGCCGATCAAGGGCACGCGCCGCCGGTCGTCGCGCGAAGGCCCGGCCGCGGCGGAGCGTCGCGAGCTTGAGCACTCGGCCAAGGACCGCGCCGAGAACGTGATGATCGTCGACCTGGTGCGCAACGATCTCAGCCGGTCCTGCGTGCCCGGCAGCGTGCGGGTACCGGGGCTGCTGCGGGCCGAGGCGCACCCAGGGGTGTGGCACCTGGTCTCTGACGTGCGCGGCACGCTCAGGCCGGACTCGGGGGACGGCGACCTGGTCCGCGGCGCGTTCCCGCCGGGGTCGGTGACCGGCGCGCCGAAGATCCGGGCGATGGAGATCATCCATGAGCTGGAGGCGTCGCCGCGCGAGGTCTACACCGGCGCGGTGGGATACCGCGGCGCCGCCGGGCTCGAGCTGAACGTCGCCATCCGGACCTTCGAGTTCTCCGGCGACCGCGTCTGGCTCGGCGCCGGCGGCGGGATCGTCGCGGACTCGCGGGACGACGACGAGTTCGCCGAATGCCTGGTCAAGGCCGGCCCGCTGATCCGCGCGACCGGCGGGCGCCTGGCCGCCGCGGCCGGGGCGCTGGGAGAGCCCCGCGGAAGAGATGACGGATACCGCTCGGGCGGGGCGCCGTTGCCGGGCAATGCGGCACGCCCGGCCCAGGGCCCGCGTCGCGAGGCGGGCCG
>DASYXX010000875.1:0-4568 GCA_035934395.1 Streptosporangiaceae bacterium | reverse complement strand
GGAGGTGTCCCGGCCGCTCACCGAGCTTCCCGAGCACCCGAACGAGGCCCTGCTGAATAACGCGCCCACGGCCTGACCCGCCCGCGAGGTCAGCCGGTCCGCCCCGGCGGGGCTCCCAGCAGAGCCGACGGGTGATCCGCGCGGGAACCTATTACGGTCAGCGCAGATCTCGTCCTTGCCTTGTCCGTAACCGGGTAGCCGCGACCTTTTCACAAGTTCCGTGGCGCAAAACGGGACAAGCCACCGTGGTTACTCCCTGGTACTTGTGAAGAGGCCTGGGCGGGCGGTGTCCGAAATCGCACGTGCCGGGGAATGAGGGGAGCAGACGTCAGGCGAGACCGGCGGAATGCCCTAGCCGGCGAAGCGGTTAGCCGGGCATGAGCGCGTTCACCAAGAAGGAAATTGAGTACCTCGCCGGGCAGCGCCTGGGACGGATCGCTACCGTCGGCCCTGACGGACAGCCGCATGTTGTGCCAACGTCGTTCCGCTACAACGCCGAGCACGACTCCATCGACGTAGGCGGACTGCGGATGAGCCAGACCAAGAAGCTCCGCGACGTGCAGCGGACCGGCCGGGCCAGCATCGTGATCGACGACGTGCTGCCCCCCTGGCAGCCGCGCATGATCGAGGTACGCGGGAGGGCGTCAGTGGTTGCGTCGGGAGGGAAGGCGCTCGGCGAGCAGTTCGAGGACACCATCGTCCGCATACAGCCGACGCGGATCATCGCGTTCGGCATCGACCCCGGAGAAAGCGCCAATGCCCGATCGGTCGGCACGACCTGAGCTGGCGCCCTTATCCGCCGCAGACGGCGGGGCCGTGCCGGGGTTAGCCGTGGAAGACGATCCCGATCACGGGGTGGAGCTCGATCGCGTTCGGCGCGACGCCGCTCTGGCCGTGGGCAAAGTCGAAGAAGCCCAGGCCGGTCACGGTAACCGGGACCGTGACCTGCTGGAACCGGGTTCCCATCTGGGGACTGGTGTTCTCGGTGACCTGGAAACGGCTGTCAAATGCCGCGCGGGTGTCGGCGATCTGGCTGGCGAAATAGCTCGGGCTCGTGATGTCGACAGGGTTGGGGATTTCGGCGATCATGGTGTGGCCCTGGTCGTCGGCCAGGACCATATGAACGTCCCCGTCCGCTTCGGTCCCGAATTCCTGAAGCGTCGCGGTGAGCTGGTACACCGTTTTCTCGGCACCGTCGGATCGCCCGTCGGGCGGCAGAACGGCCGGGACGGGCAGCGCGACGAGATCGGCGACGGTGGTGGCCGTCGGGAGCTGGGTCGTCAGGGCCTGCGCGTCGGGGTCCGATCCCGTCTTGACCGACCAGCGCTCATGAGCGGCCGCAGCCAGCATCTCCGACGTCACGGCACCCGCTGGTCCCGCGGCGAGGTAGCTCTTGATCGCCGACCCGGGATGATACCGGCCGGGATCCGCGGCGGCGGTGGGCAACTCTGTCATGATCAGCACGCTCACTATCTGCGGGAACCGGCCCGGCTACCCTCACGACTAGCCGGACTGCGCGACCACCCGACGGTACGTCCTGCGCGCTAGCGCCGCGCAGGTAACGCTGAAGATCAGCAGAACCACGACCAGGCCGACCTCGACGCTCCCGCTGTGGTGGTCGGGGTCCCACCCCGACAGGATCTCGATCCAGTCGTGCCAGAACACCGTCACGAAGCCAAGGACACCGGTCACTACGGCCAGCACGCTCTCGGCCCAGACCAGCACGATCCTATTTCTTCGCACACGCCCTCCCACGCCGCCGACGAGTCCCGACGATCTTGGTGAATAGCGTGGAGCCCGGCCGCCCCGCAGTCAAGGGCACGCGTGCGCAGCGAGACTGAATCGTGCCAGACTCGCGAGCTCCGTTACCGATATTGGATTGAAAGAGGCGTAACGGGAGCCTCGGGTTCCTTTTCGCGGCCTTGAATGTGCCGACAATTGCTACCTATCCGCCCATCTTGCGCGACGTGGAATGGGCTGACACGCTGGGCGGTGGACCGCTGCGGCGGGAGGTTAGGAGGACAAGGCGGGCTGCCCGCGCGTCACGCTAGGAGGCGCCCGGCGAGCAGAACGGCGCCGATGACGATCATCGCGGCCCCGGATACCCGCGTGATGACCCGCGCGACGGCCGGCCTGGCGATGAGAATCCTGCGGATGACCGACCCCATGCTCAGGTAGAAGACCGCGCAGCTGAGCGTGAAGACCAGGCCGAGGATTCCCAGCTGCGCGGCCAGCGGCCAGCTCCCGCGCGGGCTGACGAACTGCGGCAGCAGGGCCAGGAAGACCAGCAGGCCCTTGGGGTTGAGGCCGCTGACGCCGATGCCCTTGACCAGCGTGGCCCGCCGTGACGTCGTGCCCCGCCGGCCGGATCAGCGTCCTGGATCCGAGCCACATCAGGTAGCAGCCGCCGGCCACGGTAAGCGCGGTCAGCGACGCCGGCGTCCTGGCCACGAGGACCCCGACGCCCGCGGCCACGATGATCGTCATCCCGGCGTAGCCGAGCGCGATGCCGCTCACGGCCAGCACGACCGAGCGGCCGCCGAGGACCGTGCCGATGACGTAGGCCCAGTCGGCGCCGGGAACGACGATCAGGAGCGCGGCGACCCCCCAGAAGGCGGCTATCGAGCTGACGGCCATGGAAGGTTCTCCCTCGACCTCGGCTATCACGGGAAAACTATCCCTGATCAGGGAGAATGTGTTCCTAACTATTACCCCGCTGAACGTTCCAGGTGGAAGAATCAGCCGCGTGGACGCCATCAACCGCAAGATCCTTGCTCTGCTCCAGCAAGACGGCCGGCTGACCGTCACCGAGCTGGCGGACCGGGTGGGCCTGAGCATCTCCCCGTGCCACCGCCGGCTGCGGGAGCTGGAGCGCAGCGGGGCGATCCGCGGGTACCGGGCGGTCGTGGACCCCGGCGCCGTCGATCTTGGCTTCGAGGCGATCGTGTTCATAACGATGCGGCAGGCGGACCGCGAGACCCTGATGGGGTTCGAGGCGGGCGTCGCGGCCATCCCGCAGGTCCTGCAGGCCGAGCGGCTCTTCGGCGATCCCGACTACCTGCTGCGCATCGTGACCAGCGACCTGGCCGCCTACCAGCGGCTGCAGGACGAGCGGCTCTCAGCGCTGCCAGGCCTGCTGCGCATGACCTCGACCCTGGTCATGAAGCGCGTCGTGCACGACAGGCCGCTGCCGGCCTGACGGGTATGTTGATGGGTGGCGCTGACCCCGGGAGGAGCCATGGGCCGGATCAACGATGTCGGCGGGATGCAGGGCTTCGGACGGCTCGTGCGCGAGGCCGACGAGCCGGCCTTCCACGCCGACTGGGAGGCGCACGTGTTCGCCCTCAACCGCGCGCTCATCGGCCGCGGCGTCTACAACCTCGACGAGTTCCGGGACGCCATCGAGCGGATACCCCCGCGGGAGTACCTGGCCTCGTCGTATTACGAGCTGTGGTTCCGCGCGATCACCACGCTGCTGGCCGAGAAGGGCGTGCTGACCGAGGAGGAGATGGCCGGTGGATGAGCTGTTCGGTCCCGGGGACCAGGTGCGGACCAGCCGGGTCGACCCCCCGCACCACACCCGCCTGCCGCGGTACGCGCGCGGCGCCGCCGGGACGGTCATCGAATGTCAGGGCCGCCATCCGCTGCCTGATCTCCGGGCCAGGCGGCTGCGCGCCGAGCCCGAGCCGGTCTACGCGGTCCGGTTCGCGGCCCGGGACCTGTTCGGCGAAGGGGACCATACCGTGACCCTCGATCTCTGGCAGAGCTACCTGCAGCCGGCCGCGACCCAGGAACCGCGGTGAGCGGCGATCACGACGGCGCGGCGGCGACCGTCGCCGCCCGGGTCCGCCGCGTCGAGGCGCTGCTCGAGCAGCGCGGCCTGGTTGACTCCCGGGAGCTTGACCGCGCTCTCGAGGCGTTCCTGGCCCGTGCCTCGCCGGCCAATGGCGCTCGGCTGACCGCGCGGGCCTGGCTGGATGAGGCGTTCCGCGCCCGGCTGTTGGCCGACGCCAACGCCACGCTGCCCGAGCTGGGGCTGTCGATGGGCGGCGGACTGCAGGAGCAGCGGCTGAAGGTGGTGGCGAACACCGAGGAAGAGCACAACGTGATCGTGTGCACGCTGTGCTCGTGCTACCCGATCGCGCTGCTGGGGCCGTCGCCGACGTGGTACAAGAGCCAGGCCTACCGGTCCCGGGTCGTGCGGGACCCGCGCGCGGTCTTGGCCGAGTTCGGCTTCGTCCTGGATCCCGCGATAACGATCAACGTCTGGGACGCCAGCGCCGAGTCCCGGTACATGGTCCTGCCCCGCCGCCCCGCCGGCACCGAGGACCTGGACGAAGCGGCGCTCGCGGCGCTGGTCACCCGCGACGGCCTGATCGGCGTGGCCCCGGTCTGATTGTGCTGGTAGATACGGCGACCGCGGGAGCGGCCTTGGTCAGGCCGCGTACTTCAGCACCAGGGCGCCGAGGCGGGGGAGCGCGGCCTCGACGTGCTTGGCTGCGCCGCCGCGGACGGTGCGGTACGCCTTGATGATCGTGGGCCGATTGGAGACCGCGGCCATGCCGTCG
>DASYXX010000555.1:0-6050 GCA_035934395.1 Streptosporangiaceae bacterium | reverse complement strand
TGGCGGCGTCGCGGTCCAGGAACTCCGCGCCGCGCGGGTTGGCGATCACGTCGATGACCTGGGGTAGGTCGATCAGGACGAGCCGGCCGCGGTGGACGAGCAGGTTGAAGGCGGACAGGTCGCCATGCGCGAGGCCGTTGCGGGCGAGCGTGACCAGCGCCTGCACGAGCTGATCCCACAGGCCCGCCAGCTCGGCGCGCCGCGGGCGGGTCTCGGCCAGCCGCGGCGCCGCGGTGCCGTCGGGCTCGCCGATGAACTCCAGCAGCAGCTCGGTCTCGAGCACCTGGACCGGGTAGGGCACGGCCACTCCCGCCTGGCAGAGCTGGCCGAGCGCCGCGAACTCGGCGTTCGCCCACTGCCGGGCGATCATCTCCCGCCCGGCCGCGGTGCGGCCGGCCATGGCCCGGCTGGCCCGGGACTCGCGCACCCGCCGGCCCTCCAGGTACGCGCTGTCCCGGTGGAACATCCGGTGCTCGGCCGAGCGGTACCGCTTGGCGGCCAGCAGGCAGGACCGGCCGGTTCCCGGCACCCCGCGGCGCAGCAGGAACACGTCCGCCTCCTTGCCGGTCTTCAGGATCCCGAGCTCGGTGTCGACCGCGGCCAGCTCGGTGACCAGCCAGTCAGGCCGCGGGCGGGGCCCGCGCTCGCCCGCGGCGGACTGATCCCAGGTGGACCAGCGGTCGCCCTCGGGCAGCCCGTCCACGGCATCCAGGGCGTCGGCGGCGGGGAGTGAGGGAAGGTGGCGGTCGCGCTTGGCGAACGTCGCCTCCTCGTCGTCGTTAGAGCGCCGCCTTCCGCGGCGGTTGCCGGCGCGCCCGGAGTAGGCGCGGCCGTCGTAGGCGAAGTCGGGCACGGGTGGTGCTCCTCAGGCTGGTAGCGGTCAGGGCGCGCAGCGTGAACTGCGCCACGGGCACGAACATCAGTGGCCCTCCCTTCCGCTCGGCCGGCGTCGCCGGCATCGGCCTGTGCGCCCGACGGTGCCACCCGCGGGCCCGCGGCGGCAACTCATTAATTGCGCCGCGCCTGCCCGGCGCCCCGGGACTGAATTGCGCCGCGCCCGCCCGGGCGCCCCTGCGGCCATGCCCCGCCGCGAAGCGTTATGGATATCAAATGACGCGATGCGAGGATGAGGCATGGAGTTCACGGCGGAGCACGAGGCGCTGCGCGCGAGCGTGCGCGATCTGGTCGACCGCGAGATCAACCCGCATGTCGACGAGTGGGAGCGAGCCGGGCGCTTCCCCGCGCACGCGCTGTTCCCGCTCGTGGCCAAGATCGGCCTGTTCGGGCTGGAGTACGACCCGGCGTACGGCGGGGAGGGAGCCGACCACTCGTTCACCGTCGTGGCGGCCGAGGAACTCGGCCGCATCGACTGCGGCGGCGTGCCGATGGGCATCGCCGTGCAGATGGCCATGGCCACACCATCGCTGCACCGTTACGGCAGCCACGACCTCAAGCAGCGCTTCCTGGCCCCGGCGATCCGCGGCGAGGTGGTCTGCTCGATCGCGGTGACCGAGGCGGACGCCGGGTCGGACGTCGCGGGCCTGCGCACGCGCGCGGTGCGCGACGGCGACGACTGGGTGATCAACGGCAGCAAGCTCTTCATAACGAACGGCGCCCAGGCCGACTGGATCTGCCTGCTGGCCCGGACCTCGGACGAGGGCGGCCACCGGGGCATGTCTCAGATCATCGTCGAGACCAGCCGGCCGGGCTTCCGGGTGTCCCGCACTCTGGAGAAGCTGGGCAACCGTTCCTCCGACACCGCCGAGCTCTCGTTCGCCGACGTCCGCGTCCCGGTCGGCAACACGATCGGCGAGATCGGCCGCGGGTTCCAGCAGCAGATGCAGCAGTTCCAGCCCGAGCGCATGATCGCCTCATATCTCCAGGTGGGCGGGCTGCAGAAGGCGCTGGACCGGACCCGGGACTACCTCGCCCAGCGGCGCGCCTTCGGGCGCCCGCTGCTGGCCAACGACCACGTCGCGTACCGGCTCGCCGACCTGTCGGCGCGGCTGGATCTGCTGCGGCACTACAACTACGCGTGCGCCGACGCCTACCTGCGCGGGGAGGACACCACGCGGTTCGCCACGATCGCGAAGCTCACCGTGGGGCGGCTGGCCAGGGAGATCGCCGACACCTGCATGCAGTTCCACGGCGGCATGGGCTACATGGAGGAGACCTGGACCGCGCGGTTCTACCGGGACACCCGGCTGATCGGCATCGGCGGCGGCGCCGACGAGGTCATGCTGAGCCTGCTGGCCCGGCTCGACGGTTTCTACTCCTGAAGGGCCCTATGGCTCGTCCAGGATCCGCGCCGCGGCCAGGGCCGCGATCGCCGATCCCCTGGCCCCGGCCATGTCCAGGTCCGGGACCAGCGCGACCGAGGCGGCCCGCCGCTGCTCCTCGCGCAGCGTGGTGTGCTCGCGCACCTGCGCCAGGAACCAGTCGCGGAAGTGCGGCGCGGCCTCGACCACCCCGCCGCCGACGAAGTACACGTCAGGGTCGGTGAAGTTGGCCGCGATCGTGAACAGCCGCCCGAGCGCCATCGCCTGCTGCCGGAAGATCGCGATCGCCAGCGGGTCGCCGGCCTCGCCGTAGCCGCGCACCAGCCTCGCGGCCTTGCCGGCCGGGGTGACCCGCGCGAGCTCGTGGTCGGGGAACCGGGCCAGCCAGTACGGGAGCAGGTTCTTCTCGATGCCGGTCAGCGAGGCCACGCTCTCGGCGTCGCCGGCCAGGCCGCAGTTGCAGGCCGGCACTGGCTGGCCCTCGCCGAGCAGCCCGTCCATCGGGATCCAGACGTGCCCGAGCTCCCCGGCCATCCCGGCGGCCCCGCGCACCACCTGGCCGGCCTCGATCACGCCGCCGCCCAGCCCGGTGCCCACGATCGCCGAGACCGACGAGCGCCGCGCCGTCTCGGCCGGCCCGAAGTGCACGTGGTGGGCGTAGAGCGCCGCGGCGTTGGCGTCGTTGTTGTACAGGACGGGAAGCCCCAGCCGCAGCTCGAGCGCGCCGCGGACGTCGAAGCCGCACCACTGCGGGTTCCCGAAGTTGGTCGCGCCCTGCAGCGCGATCACTCCGTCCGCGCTGACCGGGCCCGGCGTGTCCAGCCCCACCGCGCGCACCAGCGCCGGCGGGATCCCGGTGAACTCGAGAACCAGCTCCAGCGACCGGGCCAGCGCCTCGACGGCCGTCTCCGGGCCCTCCCGGACGTAGCTCGGGGACTCGGCCATCCGGTCCACCAGGAACCGGCCCTCGCAGTCGAGCACCGTGGCGTTGTTCATCGTCCCGCCGTTGTCGAGGCCGACCACAACCCACCGACCGCGATCCGCCATCCCACCCTCCTGCACCGACGGCTCGGGTGAGGCGTCGGCGGTTCCATTATCCGCTCGCTGCGTCGGCGGCGAGGCTCGCGGCCTGGCGGGCGAGGCCGTCCGCGCAGCCCTGCGTCGAGCTCTGCGAGTCCGCGCCCGCCACCGGGCGCGTTTCGTAACGGCCCTGGGCAATCCTGGCCTAGCTGCCGATTCGGACGTACGGTCTGATTGCCGGCGGCTTCCCGCACGAGGAGTGGATCGCATGACCGTCGAAGGCAGCCCCGTCAAGTTCCCGCCCCCCGAGCCCCTGTCGCCGGTCCAGCCCGAGCCGGATCTCCGCGCGCTCGCCGGGAGCCGGCCCGTGGCGCGGGCGGAGCTGCCCGACGGCAGCGGCGCCTGGCTGATCAGCGGCTATGAGCAAGTCCGGCAGAGCGTCGTGGACCAGCGCTTCTCCCGGGCCCTGGCGGTGGCCCCCGGCCGCTGGCGGCCGGGTATGGAGAAGTTCGCCGCGGGCTCCATCATCGGGATTGACCCGCCGGAGCACACCAGGCTGCGCAAGCTGGTGGCCAGCGCGTTCACCGCGCGGCGCGTGGAGGCGCTGCGGCCCAGGGTCGCCGCCATAGTCGGCGGGCTGCTCGACGCGATCCTCGCCCGGCCCCGCCCGGCCGACCTGGTCAGCGGCTTCTCGCTGCCGCTGCCGGTTCAGGTGATCTGCGAGATGCTCGGCGTGCCCGCCGAGGATATTGACCTGTTCCACGGGTGGGCGGAGACCCTGATCGGCGACTGGCAGCATGACTCCGGCGAGATGCTGACGGCATTTACCGAGCTGTACGGCTACTTCGCCAGGCTGATCGAGATCAAGCGGGCGCGGCCCGCCGAGGACCTGATGACCGCGCTCATCGCCGCCCGTGACCAGGCCGACCGGCTGTCCGAGCAAGAGCTCACGGTGCTGGGCTGCACGCTGCTGGTCGCCGGGCACGAGACCACCGCCAACCAGATCAGCCTGTCGCTCGTCGTGCTGCTGAACCACCCGGCCGAGCTCGGCAAGCTGCGCGCGGACCCGGGACTGATCCCCGGGGCGGTGGAGGAACTCCTGCGCTATACGCGTCTGAGCGGGGGCCTCCCGCTTGCGCGGGTGACGATGAAGGAGGTGGAACTCGGCGGCGTAACGATCCCGGCCGGCGAGGTGGTCCTGCCGCTGTACTCGGCGGCCAACCGCGACCCGTCGGTGTTCAGCGACCCGGACCGGCTCGACGTCAGCCGCCCGCCAGCGGGCCATCTGGCCTTCGGCGCCGGCGCGCATCACTGCGTCGGCGCCCAGCTGGCCCGGCTCGAGCTTCAGGAGGCGTTCCGCGGCCTGCTCGGCCGGCTGCCCGGGCTGCGGCTGGCCGGGCCGGCCGCTGAGCTGAGGTTCAAGCCCGGGAAGACTGTCCGCAGCCTGCGCGAGCTGCCGGTCACATGGGACCGGGCAGGCTGTCCTCGCTGATCCCCTGCTCGTCGGCGACCTGGCGCAGCAGCGCGGCCAGCTCCAGGCGCTGCGCGCCGGTGAGCGAGGCGCCGATCTCGCGGTCGTGGCCAATGCTGACCCGCTGGGCCTCGCTGAGCTTCGCCCGGCCGTGGTCGGTCAGGTAGAGCGCGTACGAGCGCCGGTCGTCGGGATTGCGCCTGCGCTCGACGAGCCCCTGCTTCTCCAGCTCGTCGACCAGGAACACCATGCGGGTGGGATTCAGCCCGATCAGCTCCCCGATGGCCTGCTGTGATTTCCCCTCGTTCGCGGCCAGCCGGGTCAGCATCCCGAACTGCCGCGGCTCGAGCCCCAGCGGCGCAAGCCGCTCGCTGAACCCCCTGGCGACGTGGAAGCCCAGCTGGACCAGGAGATAGGCGATGTCGTCCCCGCTGGCCGGCCCGGAACCATCCATTGGTTGACACTATCAGAGCGGAATATACTTGCATTGCGCTATAGTTTTAGATCGTGACTAGATGACTCCAGCCCATGGCTGGAGAGAAGCGAGGTGTCCAGTGGACGAGAACATGCTCAGGGTGTCCGACGCCGACCGCGACGCGGCCATCAGCGAACTGGGCGAGCACTTTCAGGCGGGCAGGCTCGATCCCGCCGAGCTCGAGGACCGGACCGGCCGCGCGCTGCGCGCCAGGATCGGAAGCGACCTCGACGAGCTGCTCGCCGACCTGCCGCGCGGACCGCAGGCTCCCGCCCGGCCGCAGCCGCCCGCGCGGCGGCGGCCCGCGCTCGTGCCGTTCGCTATTCCGCTGCTGGTCGCGGCCGGGCTGACTGCGGTCGTGCTGACCGCTGCCTCGGGCGGCGGCTGGCACCACCAGTGGGCCCTCGGGTGGGCGCTGTGGTGGGTGGTTCCCGTGCTGGCCATGCGGATGCTGTGGTGGCGTCGGTTCGGAGGGGCCCGGCCGTGGAGGTAACCGGGAGCACGCAGCCGACCGAGACCGAGCGGCGCGCCGCGGACCGCCGGCTCGAGCGCCTGCGCGGGGCGAGCATGGGCGCGGCGGTGATGCTGGTGATCCAGTTCGGCCTCGGCGTCGGCGTGAACCTCTACGTCACCCTGCCGGCGGCGGGCCCCGGCGGGCGGGGCGTCGGGCAGGCATTCTCCAACGGGGCGCTCCTTGCCCTGCACACGGTGTTCGGCCTGCTGCTGGTCGTGACCGCGGTGTCGCTGCTCGTGCGGGCCATCGCGGCCCGGCACCGCCCGGTGATCGTGACCTCGGCCGTCGGCC
>DASYXX010000508.1:0-9213 GCA_035934395.1 Streptosporangiaceae bacterium | reverse complement strand
GATCGGGCGGCGGGGCGGGCTCTACGCTGGGGCCGTGGCTGAGTACCCGCATCCGCTGAACGAGGGGCGCTCGGCCAACATGCGAGCCAACCGGCGGACCGACACCAAGCCGGAGATGGCGCTACGCCGGGCGCTGCACCGGCAGGGCTACCGGTTCCGGAAGGACTACCGGCTCGATCTGTCCGGCGGCGCGCGGGTCCGCCCCGACATCGCGTTCACGGCGCGCCGCGTGGCGGTCTTCGTGGACGGCTGCTTCTGGCATGCCTGTCCCGAGCACGGCACCAAGCCGGCGAACAATGTCTGGTACTGGGAGCCCAAGCTGCGCCGGAACGTCGAGCGCGACCGGACGGCCGACTCGGCGCTGGCGGCTGACGGCTGGGACGTGGTCCGGATCTGGGAGCACGAGCCACTCGAGGCGGCCGTGACCGCCGTCCTCGCCGCCCTGACGCGCACTCAGGCCGGGTGACCGCGGTCACCTTCACCGGAGGCCGCGATTCGCGCGCCGCCGGGCGGCATCACTGGCACACTCGTGCTCATCTCTCGTGCATTCCGGGGACCTTATGCGCGTGTATCTGCCGTACACACTGCCGGCGCTGGCGAGGTTGCTGGCCGACGATCAGACCGCGGCGCCGGTGCGCGGCTACGCGGTCACGCCCGCGCTGCGCGAGTGGTACTCGAGTGGTGACGAAGAGGAGCTCGAGTACGTGGCCCTGACGCAGGCGGCCCGGGCGTCGCTGCGGCTGCTGCTCGCCGACCCCCAGGCCCCCGGCCGCCGCGTGGTGCTGGCCGCGGAGGTGCCCGGGGAGCAGGTGTCCGGCATAGCAGGGTTCGACGAGCCGGCCCTGGTGGAGATCAAGGTCCCGGTCCGGGTCCGGGACGTGGTCTCGGGCCACATCGACGATCCGGGCGCCGCGGGCGACGTGCGGGCGGCCGTCGCCGCGCTGGCGGATGCGGACGGCGGCGACGACGACGCGAGGTTCGTCGTCGACGGGGCCGAGGGCCACGAGCTCGGCTGGTACGCCACGCAGGAGCTGCAGCACCTGACCGGCTGAGCCCGATCCGGCGTGCCGTGCGACGATAATCGTGTCCTATCAGGGCCCACCCACTCCTATCAGAGCCCACCCACTCCTATCAGAGCCCACCCACCCGCCCTCGTATACCCAGGGAGCTAGCCGCGATGGACGCCGTTACGAACGTCCCGTTGCCCGTGAACGAGCCGGTCAGGACCTACGCACCGGGAAGCACGGAGCGTGCAGCGCTCGAGAACAGGGTCAAGGAGCTGGCCGGGGAGCGCGCCGAGCTGACCATGACCGTCGGCGGCCAGCAGCGGATGGGCGCCGGAGAGCGCGTCGACGTGGTCGCGCCGCACAACCACCGGCACGTGCTGGGCCAGCTCGGCTCGGTGACGGACGACGACGTGGCCGAGGCCATCGCGGCTGCGCGGCGGGCGGCACCCGGGTGGCGCGAGCTCTCGTTCGACGACCGTGCGGCGATCTTCCTCAAGGCCGCCGACCTGCTGGCCGGGCCGTGGCGGGCCACCGTCAACGCCGCGACGATGCTGGGCCAGTCCAAGTCCGTGCACCAGGCGGAGATCGACTCGGCGTGCGAGCTGATCGATTTCTGGCGCTTCAACGTGCACTACGCGCGGCGGCTGCTGGCCGAGCAGCCGGGCTCGGCGGCGGGCTCCTGGAACCGGCTCGAGTACCGCCCGCTGGAAGGGTTCGTGCTCGCGATCACCCCGTTCAACTTCACGTCGATCGCCGGAAACCTGCCCACCGCCCCCGCGCTGCTGGGCAACGTCGTGGTCTGGAAGCCATCGACCACCCAGCAGCTGTCCGCGCACTACCTGATGCGGGTCCTGGAGGCGGCCGGGCTGCCGCCCGGGGTGATCAACATGGTGACCGGCAGCGGCCGCGCCGTGTCCCGGGTGGCGCTGGCCGACCCGGACCTGGCCGGGATTCACTTCACCGGGTCCACGGGCACGTTCCAGCACCTGTGGCGCACGGTCGGCGAGAACATCGCCAGCTACCGCGGCTACCCCCGGCTGGTCGGCGAGACCGGGGGCAAGGACTTCGTGATCGCCCACCCGTCCGCCGACCCCGACGTCCTGGTCACCGCGCTGGTCCGCGGGGCCTACGAGTATCAGGGCCAGAAGTGCTCCGCCGCCTCGCGCGCCTACGTGCCGCGATCGGTGTGGAACCAGATGTCAGACCGGTTCATCTCGACGGTGCAGTCGCTGACCATGGGCGACGTGGCGGCCGACCTGTCGCTGTTCATGGGGGCGGTCATCGACCAGGCGGCGTTCGCCACGCACGTCGACGCCCTGGCCCGGGCCAGGTCCCGGCCGTCCATCCGGGTGCTCGCCGGCGGGCACGCCGACAGCGCCGACGGGTACTTCGTGCAGCCCACGATCCTGGAGAGCAGCGACCCGACCGACGAGGTGTTCACGACCGAGTACTTCGGCCCGATCCTCGGCGTCCACGTCTTCGACGACCTCGACTACGGCAGGGTCGTGGCCCAGGCGGCGGACATCGCGCCGTACGCGCTCACCGGCTCGATCATCGCGCAGGACCGGGCCGCGATCGCGGAGGCGACGCACGCGCTGCGGTTCGCGGCGGGCAACTTCTACATCAACGACAAGCCGACCGGCGCGGTCGTCGGCCAGCAGCCGTTCGGTGGTGCCCGCGCCAGCGGCACCAACGACAAGGCGGGCTCGATCTTCAACCTGATCCGCTGGGTCAACGCCCGGGCCATCAAGGAGGTGTTCGTCCCGCCGACGGACTACCGCTACCCGCACATGGGCTGACCGGCCCGCCGCAAGCCAAACGCATCGGAGGCCTCCCATCTACCGCCTGGTCCTGTGGAACATCGATCTGACCCTGGTCGACGTGGCCAGGGTCGCACGGGGGGCCTACGCCGACGCGTTCCGCAAGGTGACGGGACGCCCGCTGATAGCGCTCCCGCAGATGGTGGCGCGGACCGACTCGGAGATCTTCTTCGAGGCCCTGGCGCTCAACGAGACGGGTCCCGCGCCGGGCCGGACCGAGGCCGAGGGCCAGGAGCTGCTGGCCAGGTACACCTCCGAGCTCGAGGTCGCGTTCGACGCCCGGCTCGACCAGCTGCGGGCCCAGGGACGGGCGCTGCCGGGGGCCCGGGAGGCCGTGGCCGCCGTGGCCGAGCTTCCCGGCGTCGTGCAGTCCGTGCTGACCGGCACGATCAGGCCGAACGCGGCGGCGAAGCTGCGGGCGTTCGGCATGGACGAGTTCTTCGACTTCGAGATCGGCGGGTACGGGTCTGAGGTCTACCCGATGGGGGCCCTGCTGCTGCGGTCCCGAGGCCGCGTGGCGGAGAAGTACGGCGGGGAGATCGCCACCAATCCCGTCGTGTACCTGGGGGACGCGACCCGTGACGTCGAGGCGGCCCGGATGGGCGGCGCGCACTCCGTCGCGGTGGCCAGCGGCCGGTCGAGCGCCGGCGAGCTGCGGGAGGCAGGCGCGGACCTCGTGCTCGACGACCTCGCCGACACCGACGCAGTGGTCACCGCCGTTCACCGGCTGACCAGCATCGTGTCGGCGGGATGACGGGATCACGGCAAGCCCCGGGTTAGAGTGTGCGGCCATGCGGTGGCTGGAGGTCCGGCGGCACTCGCTCACGAAGAAGGGGGCGGCCCGCGGCCGCGGCTCTCATCTGTCCGGCCCCGGCGTCACGCTCGCGCGGGTCGTCGGCGCCGGGCTGGGGCCGGTGGCGTACGTGGTGACCAGCGTGTCGCCGCGGGCGATCGAGACCGCGATCGCGATGGGCTTCGCCGTCGATGACGCGCTCGAGTTCTCGTCGGGCTACGCCCCGCGCGAGGCCGGGCACCACGACCAGTGGAGCTGGCCGCGGCCCTACGTCAGCTACGCCGCGCTGATCCGGCGCGGCGGCGCGGTGGCCGCCGCCGCGTACGAGCAGCGGGCCGTCTGGGCGCAGGCGGCCGGAAGCCTGGCCGACGACGCCGTGGCCCTGGTGGTCTCGCACGGCGGCAGCATCGAGCCGACCCTGGTGGCCTGCCTGCCCGACGCCGACCACGGGTCGTGGGGGGCGCCGCTGGGCCACTGCGAAGGCGCCCGCCTCGGCTTTGACCGCGGACGATGGGTCAGCATCGAGTTCCGCCGGGTTCCCGGCCCGGACGCACCCCGTCGTTGCGGGGACGCATCGGACAGCCCATGCTGATCTCTATGCCTAACGATGACCAGGTCACCGCCGACGAGCAGGGCAGTCCCGGGGGGTCGTCCGCCGGGAGCGGGCCTGGGCAGGGGCTGGGCGGCCGTGAATACGGAGCCGTGCTCTGGGAGCCGAGCGAGCGATCGGTCGCAGAAGCGCGGATCACCGGCTACGCGGCGTGGCTCAGGGACGGACGCGGTCTTGATCTCGGAACGTACGACGACCTGTGGCGATGGTCGGTCGCCCAGCCCGGGGCGTTCTGGGCATCGATCTGGGAGTACTTCGGCGTGCTCGGGCGCCTGGGCGAAGGGCCCGTACTGTCCGGCGGGACGATGCCGGACGTCACCTGGTTCGCCGGGACCACGCTGAACTACGCCCGTAACGTCCTCGCCGCGGCGCAGACGCAGCCGGACAGGACCGCCGTGATCTTCCGGTCCGAGGCGGGGCGGAGCGGCACGCTCAGCTACGGTGAGCTCGCCGCCGAGGTGGCCAGGGTCCGCGCGGGGCTGCGCGCGCTCGGCGTCGGCCGGGGCGACCGGGTCGCCGCCTACCTGCCCAACATCCCCGAGGCGGTGATCGGCCTGCTCGCCGCCGCGAGCCTGGGCGCGATCTGGTCGTCGTGCTCGCCCGACTTCGGCCCCCGCAGCGTGATCGACCGCCTGGCGCAGATCTCGCCCAAGGTGCTGTTCGCCGTCGACGGCTACCCGTACGGGGGCAAGTGGTTCGACCGGCGGCCGCAGATCGCGGACATCGTGGCCGGGATGCCCGGCCTGGACGCCCTGATCATGGTGGACTACCTGCCGGTCACCGAGGCGGGCGCGAGCGGGCCGGTTAGCGGACCGCCGACCCGCGTACTGAGCTGGGATTCGCTTTCGAACGGCACTTCTGCGGCGGGCACGCCTGCGGCGTCGGGCCAGTTCGAGGAGGTTGCGTTCGATCATCCGTTGTGGGTTTTGTATTCCTCGGGGACCACGGGGCTGCCCAAGCCGATCGTGCACGGCCACGGCGGGATCGTGCTCGAGCACCTGAAGTCGATGGCCCTGCACCAGGACCTGGGCCCGCGGGACGTGTTCTTCTGGTACACCACCACCGGCTGGATGATGTGGAACTACCTGGTCGGCGGGCTGCTGGTGGGCGCGGCCGTGGTGCTCTACGACGGAAGCGCCACCCACCCGGGCACCGACGCGCTGTGGCGGCTGGCCGACCAGGCCGGCGTTACCTATTTCGGCACCGGCGCGCCGTACCTGCTGGCCTGCATGAAGGCGGGGCTGCGGCCGGCCGGCGAGCACGACCTGTCGCGGCTGCGCGGGATCGGCTCGACAGGGTCGCCGCTGCCGCCTGAGGGCTTCCGCTGGGTCTACGACGCCGTGGTAGGCACGAGGCAGGATGTGATCCTGGGCTCGTACTCGGGCGGCACCGACCTGTGCACCGGGTTCGTCGGGCCCTGCCCGCTGCTGCCGGTGCGGGCGGGCGTGATCTCGGGGCGCTGCCTGGGCGCGGCCGTGGAGGCCTACGACGCCGCGGGACGGCCGGTTACCGGCGAGGTCGGCGAGCTGGTGATCACGCGTCCCATGCCCTCGATGCCGGTCGGGTTCTGGAACGACCCCGGCGGGCGGCGTTACCGGGAGAGTTACTTCGCTGACTATCCCGGGGTGTGGCGGCACGGCGACTGGATCATGATCATGCCCGACGGGGGCTGCGTCATCTACGGCCGGTCCGACGCCACGCTCAACCGCGGCGGCGTGCGGATGGGCACCAGCGAGTTCTACCGGATCGTCGAGGCGCTGCCGCAGGTCGCCGACAGCCTGGTGATCGACACGGGACGGCTGGGCGCCGAGGGCAGGCTGATCCTCTACGTGGTCTTGGCCGCCGGGCACCAGCTCGACGACGAGCTGATCGGGCAGATCCGCTCCGCGCTGCGCACGGGCCTGTCGCCACGGCACGTCCCGGACGAAATCCACCAGGTGCCCGGCATCCCGCGGACGCTGTCGGGCAAGAAGCTCGAGGTTCCGGTGCGGAAGATCCTGCAGGGCACGGCGGTGGCCGCCGCTGCCGACCCGGACGCGCTGGCCAACCCGGAGGTGCTCGCGGCCTTCGTCCCCGGGGCCGGTACATGACCAAGGCTGTCAGGCGCAGCGGGCGCAGCTTCGGCGAGGAGGGCGGCCGCCTGACCTACGGCAGCTACCTGCGGCTGCCCGAGCTGCTGGCCCAGCAGCAGCCCCAGGTCGTCCCGCCGGTCCACGACGAGCTGCTGTTCATCACCGTGCACCAGGCTTACGAGCTGTGGTTCAAGCAGCTGCTGCACGAGCTGACCGCGGCCCGCGACGCCATGACCCCGGGCGAGACCTGGCGGGCCCGGCAGCTGCTGCAGCGCGCCCACGTCATCGAGCGGCTGCTGGTCAGCCAGATCGATGTGCTCGAGACCATGACGCCGCAGGACTTCCTGCAGTTCCGTTCCGCCCTGGCCCCGGCGAGCGGCTTCCAGTCGGTCCAGTTCCGCGAGCTCGAGTTCCTCTCCGGCGCCAAGGACCCCCAGTTCGTGGCCCGCTTCCGGTCGCTCACCGAGGCGGAGCAGGCCAGCCTGGCCCGCCGGCTCGCCGAGCCGACGCTCTGGGACGCCTACCTCGCGCTGCTCAGGACGCAGGGCCTCCCGGCCGCGACCGACGACCAGGTCCTGCAGTCTCTGGTCGCCATCGCCAGGGACCGGGCCCGCCATGATGACCTGTGGCAGCTCGCCGAGGACCTGCTGACCCACGACGAGATGGCCGGGCTCTGGCGGGCCAGGCACGTGCAGATGGTGGAACGGCAGATCGGCACGAAGTCCGGTACCGGCGGGTCGACCGGAGCGCCGTATCTGCGCAAGAGAGTGCCGCTGCGGTATTACCCGCTGCTCTGGGAACTGCGAGATTGGTTGTAGCGGCACAGCGGCACAGTCGGGACACGAAGGGGTGCATACCGATGGCTGACAGCGCGGGCGAGGACAGGCGGGCACTGCTGACTGCGGCCGCTGCTGCGGTAACCAGCGCAGAAGGGGTGGGGGACGTCGGCAGCTACGTGCAGGCGTACTACCGGCATGTCGCGGTCGAGGACCTCGTCGCCGCAGGGCCGGCGCGGCTGGCAGCGGTCGCCGCCGAGCAGGCCCGGTTCGCCGCGCACCGGCCGCAGGGGCGGGCGCTGGTCCGGGTGCGCCGGGGCGAGGCGGCCGCCTGCCAGCCGACCAGGGACGTGATCGACATCGTCACCGACGACATGCCGTTCCTGGTCGACTCCATCTCGATCGAGCTGGCCCGGCACGAGGCCACCACGCACCTGATCGTGCACCCGCAGCTGCGGGTCCGCCGGGACGTCACCGGGGCGCTGCGCGAGGTGGCAGGGCTGGTCAACGGGGACCGGTCGGCCCACGACGAGATCGCGGAGTCGTGGACACACATCGAGATCACCCGGCTGCCGGAGGGGGCGTCGGCCGGCCTGCAGGCGGACCTGGAGCGGGTGCTCGGCGACGTGCGGGTGGCCGTGGAGGACTGGCCCCGGATGCAGGCCAGGGCCGTGCAGCTCGCCGAGCAGCTGGCCATGGTGCCCCCCGTGGTTGGAGCGACCGTGGCCGACGCGACCGTGGCCGACGCGACCGTGGTCGGGGCGACCGTGGCCGACGCGACCGCCGACGCCGGGACGGAAGCGGGGGACGAGTCCCGGGCCGAGGTCGAGGCGCTGCTGCGCTGGCTGGCCGACGGCCACTTCACGTTCCTCGGCTACCGCGAGTACGACCTCGAGGAGGGGCCGGCCGGGCTGGCGCTGCGCGCCGTGGCCGGCACCGGGCTTGGCATCCTGCGGCACGACCGGCAGGGCTCGAGCGCGTTCGCGGCGCTGCCCCCGGAGGTGCGGGCCCGGGCCCGTGAGCCGCACCTGCTGATCCTGACCAAGGCGAACTCCCGCTCGACCGTGCACCGGCCGAGCTATCTCGACTACGTCGCCGTCAAGCGGCTGGACAGCGAGGGGCAGGTCGCGGGCGAGTACCGGTTCCTCGGCCTGTACACCCACGACGCCTACACCGAGAGCATCACCCGGATCCCGGTGCTGCGGCGCAAGCTCACCGGCGTGCTGGCGGGCACCGGCACGGCCGTCGACAGCCACGACGGCAAGGACCTGGCGGAGTTCCTGGAGAGCTACCCGCGCGAGGAGCTGTTCCAGACCTCGGTGGCGCAGCTGATCCCGATCGCCGAGGCCGTGCTGCGGCTGCGCGAGCGCCCGCGAACTCGCCTGTTCCTCCGCCGGGACGTCTACGGCCGGTACATGTCCTGCCTGATCTACATGCCCAGGGACCGGTACACCACCCAGGTCAGGCTGCGGACCCAGGAGTTCTTGCGCGACGAGCTGCACGGCGCCGCGCAGGTGGACTACAGCGTGATGGTCGGCGAGTCGCCGGTGGCCAGGCTGCACATCGTGGTGCGGGCCCCGCGCGGTCAGCTGCTGCCGGACGTGGACGCCGCCGCGCTTGAGGCCCAGGTGGCCGCCGTCGTGCGCTCGTGGGACGACGACCTGGCCGAGGAGGCGGTGCGCCAGCTCGGCGAGGAGCGCGCGAGCGCGCTGCTGGCCATGTGCAGCGGCGAGCAGATCCCGCAGACCTACAAGACCGACGTGCCCGCCAGCGCCGCGGTCGACGACCTGGAGAGGGTCCTGGAGCTGCGCGAGTCCGGCGAGAACGTCACGTTCGACCTGTGGGAGTCGGAGGGTTACGTCGGGGGGGTGCCGGTCGAGGAGGACGGGGGGGCGGGCGCCGGGGGGGCGGGCGGGTCTAACGGAGCCGGGTCCGCGCGGCCCGGCGGGTCCGGATCCGCCGGGTCGCATCCGCGGGTCTGGCGGCTGACCATCTACCGCACCGACGCCCCGATCACGCTGACCGACGTGCTGCCGCGGCTGCAGCACATGGGCGTCGAGGTCGTCGACGAGCACCCGTACGAGTTCAGGGCGGCGGAGCGGTTCTGGATCTACGACTTCGGCCTCCGCCGGAGC
>DASYXX010000507.1:0-4718 GCA_035934395.1 Streptosporangiaceae bacterium | reverse complement strand
GAGCGGGTCTGGATGAAATGCGGCATCGAGTGCGTCGACGGCCGGCCGAGGCTGAGCACGGTCGTCACGGTGGGCTACTCCAGCTGGATGATGGCGGACCTGCCGGAGGGCACCGCCGAGGTGGGCCTGCGCCTGTCGCGCCGCGGTGAGGCGGTCGAGATCCGGTACGAGGCCGCGGGCCGCGCGCCAGAGCTCGCCGCGCTGCTGTACCTGCCGCCGGACCGGGAGATGCTCGCGGGCGTTATGTGCGCGGCGCCGGAGAGCGAGGGGTTCACCGTCTCGTTCCACGACCTGCAGGTCACGGCCGGCGACCCTGCGGAGGTCCGCAAGGATCCGTAACGGTGCCCGGCCGGGCTTGCCCCAATCCGCGCCTGTCTTCTTCGAGATCGACACGGAGGTGTTTCGGCCGGAATGAACGTATCGTCGGTGTGATATCGGTTCCGGCCACGGACGGAGGCCGCAGTGGCTCCGGAGATCAACCTCGTAGACCAGGACACCTACCAGCGCGGCGGCGCTCCGCACGAGCAGTTCACCTGGCTGCGCGAGCACGCGCCGGTCTACTGGCACGCGCACGGCGGGGAGCCCGGGTGGCCCGGGTTCTGGGCGCTGACCCGGCACGCCGACATCGGCCACGTCTCGCGGCATCCCGAGATCTTCTCCTCGACCCGGCGGCTCGCGCTGTTCGGCGAGATACCGGAGGAGCAGATCGTGCTGCAGCGGCTGATGATGCTGAACATGGACCCGCCGCAGCACACCCGGCAGCGCACCTTCGTGAACCGCGGCTTCACACCGCGGATGATCGGCAGGCTGGCCAAGCATGTCAGGGAGATCTGCGACACGCTGATCGACGAGGTGGTGCCCCGCGGCGAGGCCGACTTCGTTACCGACGTCGCCGCGCCGCTGCCGCTCCAGGTCATCTGCGAGCTGGTTGGCGCGCCCGCGGCGGACCGGGACCGGATCTTCGAGCTGTCCAACAAGCTCGTCGGGGCCGACGATCCCGAGTTCCGGTCCACGCCCGAGGAGGGCATGGAGGCGGCGGCGGAGATCTACGCGTTCGCGCACGAGCTCGCCGAGCGTCGCCGCGCCCGGCCGGCCGACGACATCGTGACCCGGCTGCTGCAGCCGGACGACGCGGGCGAGGTGCTGAGCACCGACGAGTTCGACCTGTTCTTCCTGCTGCTGACCGTGGCCGGGAACGAGACCACGCGCAACGCGGCGTCCGGCGGCATGCTCGCGTTCTTCGAGCATCCCGGCCAGTGGCAGCGGCTGCTGGCCGACCCCGCCCTGATCCCCACCGCTGCCGAAGAGATCGTCCGCTGGGTGAGCCCGGTAAACCTGTTCCGGCGCACCGCGACCCGCGACACCGAGATCGGCGGCCAGGCGATCGCCGAGGGCGACAAGGTGGTCGTGTTCTACGCCTCGGGCAACCGGGACGAGAGCGTGTTCGCCACCCCGCAGGAATTCGACGTCGCCCGGGATCCCAACCCGCACGTCGGCTTCGGCGGCGGCGGCCCGCACTTCTGCCTCGGGCGGCACCTGGCCGCGCTCGAGCTCCGGGTGCTGCTGCAGACGCTGGCCGAGCGGATGCCGGACATCGAGCTCGACGGCGAGGTCAGCAGGCTCCGGTCGAACTTCCTCAACGGGATCAAGCACATGCCGGTCCGGTTCACCGCGTCCGCGCCGAGAACCTAGCCCGGCGTGCCCGGCTGATGTCGCTTGCGGGGCGGGTGTTACCAGTGTGACGCATGAGTCGGGCTTTCCGTCCCTCCTGGACGCTCCAGGGCGGATGGATGTACCGGAGCGCTTGTCCTAGTGAGCCCAGCGGTTCATTCACAGCCGGACGCGCGGTTCCCGGGCGGTGCGCCCGGGGATCTGCTCGGCTGTCGGCAGAAAACGCGATCGGCAATTGTCGTACCCGGCTGAGATAATGGAATCCATGCCCGAAGTTTCGCGAGCACGGCTGGTCGGCCGGGAGGTCGAGCTTGGCCGCCTGCTTACCCTGCTCGGCGAGGCCACGGCGGGCCGGCCGGTCGTGGCCCTGGTCAGCGGCGACGCCGGGGTCGGCAAGACGCGCCTGGTGACCGAGCTGTCGGTGGAGGCGCGCGAGCGCGGCTACGCGGTGCTGACCGGCCGCTGCGCGGAGCTCGCGGACACGGTCCCGTACCTGCCGCTCGCCGACGCGCTGCGGGACGCGGCCGCCGGGCCGCTGGCGGGCGGCCCGCTGCTCGACGCCCTGGCCGCGAGGCCGGTGCTGTCCCGCCTGCTGCCCGACGTCGACGCTGGGAGGCCGCCCGGGGGCGACATGCCCGGGCTGGCCCAGCAGCAGCTGTTCGGCGCGGTGCTCGGCATGCTCAGCGAGCTGGCCGAGGCCAGCGCGGTGCTGCTGGTGCTCGAGGACCTGCACTGGGCCGACCGGTCCACCCGGGACCTGGTCACGTTCCTGAGCCGGGCGCTGCACCGGGAGCGGCTCGCGATCGTGGTCACCTACCGCACCGACGACATGTACCGCAGGCACCCGCTGCGGCCGGTGGTCGCCGAGCTGACCCGGCTGCCCAGCGTGACCACCGTGGCCCTGGGCCCGCTCGACGCCTCGGCCATGGCCGAGCACCTGACCTCGCTGTCCGGCCGCCCGCTGGACGCCGCGACGCTGGAGAGCCTGATCACCCGGGCCGAGGGCAACCCCTACTACGCGGAGGAGCTGCTCGAGGCCTCGGCGTCCGGCAGCGAGCTGCCCGCCGGCCTCGCCGACCTGCTGCTGGCCCGCACCGAGAAGCTCTCCCCGGAGGCCCAGCAGGTGCTGCGGGCCGCCGCGGTCACCGGCAGGCGGGTCGACGACGAGCTGGCCCGGCGGGCGTCGGGGCTGGCCGGGCCGGAGTACGACGACGCGCTCCGGGAGGCGGTCGCGCACCAGCTGCTGGTGCCGGACGGCGACCACGGGTACGCGTTCCGGCACGCGCTGCTCCGCGAGGCGATCTACGGCGACCTGCTGCCGGGCGAGCGCACCCGGCTGCACGCGCGCCTGGCCGAGCTGCTCGCCGACGAGCGCCGGCTGAAGGACGTCCCCGGGACGGCGGCCGAGCTGGCCCACCACAGCCTGGCCAGCCACGACATACCGGGCGCGTTCGCCGCCTCGGTGGCCGCCGGGCGGGAGGCCGAGCGGCTGGCCGCCCCGGCCGAGGCCCACCGGCACTACGACCTGGCGCTGTCGCTGTGGGAGCGGGTCGAGGACCCGGAGAAACTGACCGGCATGCCCCGCGGCAAGCTCGCGTTCCGCTCGGCGGTCAGCGCGGCCGACGACGGCGACATCGCGCGGGCCGTGCAGCAGCTGCGCCGCCTGATCAGCTTCCTGCGCGAGGGCGGGATCGACGACCCGCTGCTGTTCTGCCGCGCGAACGAGCGGCTGGCCTACTTCCTGCTCGACGGCGGCGTCGAGGACGAAGCCGCCGTGGCCGCGGCCGAGACGGCGGTCAACGCGGTGCCCGAGGAGCCGCCCGTGTGGGAGCGGGCCCGCGCGCTGGCGACGCACGCCCGGGCCCTGCTGACGATGGAGGACGAGGCCCCGGCCCGGTCCAGGGCCGAGCAGGCACTGGCGGCGGCCCGGGCGGCGGACGCTCCCTGGGTGGAGGCGGACTCGCTGGTGACGCTGGGTCAGCTCACCGAGCACGACGGGCGGGTCGAGGAGGCCCTCGGCCTGTTCACCCGGGCGCTGCAGCAGGCCCGCAACGCCGACGTCCTGGGCGTCGAGCTGCGGGCCGCGTTCCAGCTGGCCCGGCTCCAGCTGGAGTCGGGCGACCTGGTCGCCGCGAGCCGGACGGCGCACGAGGGCGTCAAGCGCGCCGAGGACGCGGGCGTCGGCCTGGCGCCGTACGGTTACGACCTCCAGTACGTGCACTACCTGGCGCACTACCAGGCCGGCGAATGGGTCCACGCGCAGGAGCTCGCCGACGGCTTCGTCACCCGGGTCACGAGCGATGCCGAGGCCAGGCTGTCCGCGATGGCGCTGTTCCTGGACGTCGCCAGGGACCAGCCGGCCGTGGCGGAGCGCCGGACCTGGCTCGAGCCGTTCTTCCTCAGGGACCGGTTCACCGAGTACATCGCCCGCGGCCTGCTCGCCGAGCACGCGCTCTGGCACGGCCGCGGGGAGGAGGCAGTGGCCGAGGCCGAGGCGACGATCGGCGCGAGCGAGGAGTGGAACGGCGGCTACGACCCGACGGTGATCCGTCCCGCGGCGGTGGGGCTGTGCGCGCTGGCCGACCAGGCCTGGCAGGCCCGGGCGGCCGGGGACGCCCAGCGCGCGGCGGCGGCCGTGGCGAGGGCCGATCACCTGGTGCGGGTCGCCCGGGAGGGCGCCGCATTCCCCAGCCGGCCCAAGGCCGTGCTCGGCGTGGACGGGCGCGGCTGGCTCGCGCGCGCCGAGGCCGAGTGGCGCCGGGCCCAGGGCCACAACGACCCGGCCGCCTGGCAGGGGGTAGTCGACGCGTTCGGCCCCGTGTTCGTCTACGAGACCGCGCGGACGCGCTACCGGCTGGCCGAGGCGCTGACCGAGGCGGGCCGCCGCGAGGAGGCACAGCGGGAGCTGCTGCTCGCCGTCGAGGTCGCGGACCGGATCGGGGCCAGGCCGCTGCGATCGGCCCTGACCGACCTGGCCCGCCGAGCCCGGCTGGCCGACCGGCCCGCGCCCGCCGCGGCCGGGGGCCGCGGCGCCCAGCCCGGGGGAG
>DASYXX010000472.1:0-9445 GCA_035934395.1 Streptosporangiaceae bacterium | reverse complement strand
GGTTAGGTAGCTGGCCGCGCGCCTCAGGCGGGAAGACCTGGCCCAGCCGACCTGATCGGAGAGCACGATGGCCGTACCCAGACCGGCCCGAACGGCCGGCCGCGGCCGGCCCTCGATGGCCGCCGCCCGCCTGCGCGGTGTGACCGCCATGTTGCTCGCGCCCGCGCTTCTGGCCGCTGCGGCGCAGACCACGGGGGCCGCCCCTGTACCGGGCGCGAGTTACCCGGTCCAGGCCGCTTACACGCCGCCGGAGCCGTACGCGACGACGACCGGCGTCGTCACCGGCGGCTCGGGCCGGGCGGTCTACGACCTGTACTACCCCGGGAACTACGGCGCCCTGGGGTTCAAGAGCCCGATCGTCACCTGGGGCAACGGGTCCGCCGCGACGCCGCGGATGTACTCGACGCTGCTGGGTCATCTCGCCTCCTACGGGTTTACCGTCATCGCCTCGACCTCCCCGACGACCGGCTCCGGCAGCCAGATCGACGCCGCCGCCCGTTACCTGGTCGCCCAGGACGGCACGCCGGGCAGTGTCTTCTACCGCAGGCTCGACGTGCACCACGTCGCCGCGGTGGGGCATTCCCAGGGCGCCGGCGGGGCAGTCCGGGCCGCCATCAGCGACCCGGGGGTGATTACGGCGCTGATGACGTTCTCGCTGCCGGTCACCCTGTTGCTGACCGGGCCCAGCACCGCGCGGCTGGCCCAGCCCACGTTCTTCATCTCGACCTACGGGCCCTTCGACGCGGTCATCGCTCCCCCCTGGGCCGAGCGGGCGTTCTACCGTCACGTCAGGGTCCACGCCGCGCTGGGTATCATCCGCGACTCGGACGGCAAGCGGGCCGACCACACCTCTGTGCAAGACGCCGCCTACGGCGGAAACCCCGGCGGCCTGCTCGGCTACGCGACCGCCTGGCTCGAGTACCGGTTGCGCGGCAATGCCACAGCGGGCGGCGCGTTCAGCGGCCCCCGTCCCGAATTGGTGTCCAACACCAACTGGCCCGGCAGCGCCGCCAAGTGACCGCGGTCACAGCTCGAGGCGATCCCAGCCCTCGTGGCCCGGCAGGTCCAGCCCGAAGCTGTCGGGGTTGACGCCGAGCGTCTCGCCCGCCTCCAGCGCGATCCGCTGCACGGCCACAGTCAGCGGGAAGATCGACAGCAGCTCGCCCAGCCCGCCCTCGGCGATCCGGGTCACCGGGACGCCCGCCTCCTCGGCGGCCCGCGCCACTTCCCCCAGCCTGGCCGACCAGGCCCCGCCGCCGTCGAGGCAGACCAGCCGATCACCGGGGCCCAGCGCCACCGAGGGCCCGTGCAGGAACTGCTCCACCGCGAGGCCCTCGCTGGCCACGTAGGCCGCCTCGCGGATCTTGAGGGCTCCCTCGGCCGCGGTCCACTGGTTGATGCCGCCGCCGATGAACTCGATCAGCCGCGCGGGCGGCGGCGCCAGGCGGGCGTCCGGCGAGGCGCGGTGGACACGGTCGACGGCCGCCGGGACCTGATCCAGCCCGGGGAGGTCGGCGCCCAGCGCCCGGGCCAGCTGCGCCGCGCGCAGCAGCGCCCCGAGGTGGCTGGCCGTGTAGGCCGACGAGCGTTCCCGCTGGACGGTCACCAGGTCCGCGTCCGCCACGCCCACCCCGGAGACCTGGATGACCTGCGCGCCCCCCGAGCGGGCGCGCTCCGCGGCCTGCGCCGTGTACCGCTTGGCGCCGGTGTGGGTCAAGGCCAGCAGCACGCCGCCCTCGCCGGGCAGCGGGCCGTCCACGGCGGCGTCGGCGGACTGCGCGGCCGCGGCGTCGAGCCCGGCCGCACGCAGCAGCGTGGCCGCCTGGCTGGCCGCGTGCCAGCTCGTTCCCGTGCCGATGGCCAGCACCCGGCGCCCGCGCAGCCGCTCGGCCACGGCGACGACCGGCTCCTCGTCGGCCAGGATCCCGGCCAGCGCCTCGGCCTGGCCGTCCATCGTCTGCCGCATCGCGCTGATCGCCGACATGACGTCCCTCCCGTATCCGGTTCATGCCACCGCCGTCGGGCGGCTCCGGTGCCGTCTCGGGTGACGTGATCCGCTCGCCCTTGACGCCTGAACTTACTGAACGCCGGCGCCTGATGTCCTGCGGCGGTGCGGGCGGGTCCCGGGTTTCTGCGGGGGTGAGGCGGGCGGGGGCAGAACAGCCGGCCAGGATAGGGGCATGCCCCGTGCCGCGCCGCGTCATGACCGGGATGCGGGAGGCCCGGCCGAGGTGCTGGCCGCGAAGGCCGACTTGCGGGAGGAAGTGTGGTCGGCGATGCGCGCGGCGCGGGTGGCCCGGTTCCCCGGCGCCGCGGGGCGGATCCCGAACTTCACCGGCGCCGAGGCCGCCGCGCAGCGGCTTCGCGCCACGCCCGAGTGGCAGGCGGCTGCCACCGTGAAAGCCAACCCCGACTCCGCGCAGCTGCCCGTGCGCCAGCGCGCGCTGGAGGACGGCAAGACCGTGTACATGGCCGTCCCGCGCCTGGCCGGACCCGAGCCGTTCTTCGCCCTGGACCCCGCGCACCTGAGCGAGCCGCCGCGCGCGGCGGCCTCGATCAGCGGCGCCTCCCGTTCCGCCCGGCGGGTCACGCTCGCGGAGCTGTCCCCGGTGGACCTGGTGGTGATGGGCTGCGTGGCAGCGGGCGAGGACGGAGCGCGGCTGGGCAAGGGCGGCGGGTTCGCCGACCTCGAATTCGCGCTGGCCACCGCCGCGGGCCTGATCGGGCCGGACACCGTGTGCGTCACGACCGTCCACGAGCTCCAGGTGCGCGCGGCCGGGACGATCCCGGTGACCGGTCACGACGTGCCGGTGGACCTGATCGTCACACCGGAGCGCGTTATCGACTGCCGTTCCCGGCACGGGCCACGGCCCGCCGCCGGCATCTGCTGGGACGACCTGACCGAGGAGAAGATCGCCGCCATACCCCTGCTGTCCGCACAGCGAGCCGGAGGGACGTGACCCCCTGATGCGCGTGACCTTGGTGTCGGACACCCATCTGTCCCCGTCCGCCGCTGAGGCGCAGGCGAACTGGGAAGCCGTGCTCCGGTACGTCGCCGCGGCCGTGCCCGACGCTGTCCTCCACCTCGGCGACCTCACCCAGGACGGCGCGCGAAGCGCCGACGAGCTGCATCACGGCCGTCGGCAGCTCGACCGCCTGCCGGTGCCCTGGCGCGCGGTTCCCGGCAACCACGACATCGGCGACAACCCGTGGCCGGGCGCGCCCGACGGCTCCGCGGTCGACCCTGGGCGGCAGCAGCGGTGGCTCGACATCGTCGGCGCCGACCACTGGTCGCTGACCACCGACGGCTGGACCCTGCTGGCGATCAACGCGCAGCTCCTCGGGTCCGGGCTGGAGGCCGAGGCCAGCCAGTGGTCCTGGCTCGAGGAGCAGGTCGGCGGGCGCGGCGCGGACCAGCGAATCGCCCTCATCACGCACAAGCCCGTGACCTCGACCGGAGCCGAGCTGGCCAGCTCGCCGCCGTACCGGTTCCTGCCCGCGCCAGGCCGGGACCGCCTCGCGGCCCTGCTGGCGGCGCCGCTGGTCATCAGCGGCCACGTGCACCAGTACCGCCTGCTCCAGCTCGACGGCACCGATCACCTGTGGGCCCCCACCACCTGGGCGGTTCTTCCCGACCGGGTGCAGCCGACGTTCGGAGCCAAGCGGTGCGGGATCGTGTCGCTCGAGCTCGCAGCCGGGTCGCCGCCGCGGCACGAGTTCATCGAGCCCGAGGGCCTCGCCCAGCTGACCCTGACCAGCGACCTGCCCGACCCTTACCACCCCTGACGGCTGGGCGTTCCGGGCGCGCCGCGCGCGTGTGGTCGATGGCCCATCCACGACCTTCTATGGGGGACGATGGCCAATCGACGACACGGCCGGCCCGCGCGGGAAGCGGCGAAAGGCGCATAACGGGCGGCTTTCGGCTCGGGTGGCGGGCGGGGCCCGCCACGGCTCGCGCGGCGGAGCACATCTCGGCCCGCCGCGCGCCGCAGTTCTGCATGCCTGCTCGGCCGGCGCCGCACGGAGCCTGCTCAGCCGCTTCAGCCCAGGGCGAAGCGCGGGCTCCCGATCGAGTCATAACTTGACCAGGGCTGAAGCCGGACCTACTCTGGCGATATATCGTGATCGTATCGCGAGAGGACGGGGAGCCGGCTATGGCGGCAGCAGCCTGGGGCGCGGGTGACTTCGACCGCGGCCTGTTCGAGATATTCAGATGCGCGTCCGACCTGCTCGGCCAGGTCCGGCGCGGCGCCGGGGCCGCGTCGGGCGGCCACTGGCGCGGCGGACCATGGGACCGGAAGCCCGGCGGCCGGAAAGGCCCGGGCCACTGGGGTGGCGGCTTCGGCGGGCCTTGGGGCGGCTGGTGGCCTGGACCGCCCGGTCCGGCAGGCCCGGCGCGAAGTGCGAAGGCCGGCCGCGGTGACGTTCGGGCCGCGATCCTGGCGCTGCTGCGGGAAGGCCCGCGGAACGGCTATCAGATCATGTCCGACATCGAGGAGCGCAGCGGCGGAGCCTGGCGGCCGAGTCCGGGAGCGGTGTATCCCGCGCTGTCCCAGCTCGCCGACGAGGGCCTGATCGTGGGCGACGAGTCCGGCGGCCGGCGCACGTTCCGGCTGACCGATGCGGGCCGCGAGTACGTGGAGCAGAACCCCGAGATGGCGCGCGGCGCCTGGGAGTCGGCCGCCCAGCAGGAGGACTGGCAGGTGCCGGGCTTGTTCGCCGAGGCGGCCCGGCTGGGCGGCGGGATCGTGCAGATCGCTCACGCCGGCACGCCCGAGCAGGTCCAGGCCGCGGAACGGCTGCTGGAGCGGACCCGCCGCGAGCTCTACCGGATCCTCGCCGACGAGGACGACGAGCCAGACCAGGACGAGCGGGACACGGAAGTATAGGCAGGCAGGACAATGGACGATCGAATCCGGGTTTCAGACGCCGACCGGGAACGCGTGGCGGAGCGGTTGCGCGAGCACTTCGCGCAGGGCCGGCTGTCCTCCGAGGAGCTGGACGAGCGGATCTCCGCGGCGCTCGGCGCGAAGACCTTCGGGGACCTGCGCGGCATCATGGCCGACCTTCCCGAGCCCGAGCTGGTGCGGCCGCAGGCCCGTGGCTCCGCTCCCTGGCGCGGGCGGCCGGGCGGCGTCTTCGTCCGAGGGCCGCGGCTGTTCCCCCTGGCGATGCTCGCGCTGATCGCAGCGCTGGTGATCCCCGGCGCCGGGTGGGTGTTCTTCGCGTTCCTCCAGGTGGTCCTGGCGCTCTGGCTGGTGGCCTGCGTGGCCGGGATCTTCGCTATGGCCCGGCTCCGCCGGCGCTGGCGCCGCCACTGGCAGTCCGGCGACGGGATCTACTGGCACCGGTATCAGTGGCACGGCTGACCGAGCCCGCTCCGGCGCAGGCGCCGGGTGAGCGGGCTGCCAGCCGCTGACGGCGCTGGCGGGTTACGGCGTCGCCGGGCCAGGGGCGGTGTTCGGGCCCGCGTCATCGGTCCACCAGGTCTGCAGGGCGGCGAATGACGATCCCGGGGCTCCCTGGGCCACGATGAAGGCGTACTCGGTCGGCATCGTCCAGGTGTAGGCGGGCTGGTTGCCGCTTACCTCCTCGCACTCGAGCAGCTGGGCGTCGTGCTGCGGGAAGAAATGGCCGCTCCAGGAAACCGTCCCCTCGCCGGTCGCGCTCGCCGGAGGGCAGCTGGTTCCGGCGGCCGCACCGTTGAATCCCCACCACTGGTTGTAGTTGCCCCATGCGGTGAGGTAGTTCGAGGCGCTGTCCAGCTGGAAGGCGAACACGGTACCGTTCCGCAGCCCCGGGACCTGATCGCACTGAAGCGCCTGCACGACGCCGGACATGGTCCAGTGGTAGGGCGGGAGGATCGGCGAGCACTGGCTCGCCGGATCATCGAGCACCCCGGGCAGAAGCGCCGTGAGCGGGGCTTTCCCCTGTGGCAGGGTGGCGACGGTCGACGTCGGCGTGGGGGTGGGCGTGGCCGCGGGCTGATGGTGCGTCGGCCGGATGCTGGGCCTGGGCAGCGGCGCGGCATCCACGCGATGGAACGGGAACACTTGTGTGGCGGCGGCAACCCCCACGTACCCGCCCAGCGCCACCACGACGGCCGCCGCGGCGATCAGGATCACGCGTCCTCGATTCCCCGGGCGGCGAGGCGGGCCGTAACCGGGCACCGGGACGCCAGGGCCGGGCGGCACCTGGCCCGGGGGCATCTGCCACCAGCCGCCCGGCTGAACCCCGGGCTGCTGAATCCCGGGCTGCTGAATCCCGGGCTGCTGAACCCCCGGCTGAATGCCCGGCGGCTGCATGCCCGGCGGCTGCATGCCCGGCGGCTGGACCCCAGGACCCTGGGCTCCCGGCGGCTGCATCATCGGCTGCTGGCTTCCCGGGGTGATCCCGGCTCCGGCCACACCGTAGCCGGCCTGCTCCTGGTAGCCGCCGAAGCCAGGCTGCGGACCTCCCCATGGCGGGGGTTCAGGCTGGACCGGGGGCAGCTGGTCGTCCGCAAGCGGCCGGGTCGCGTACGCCAGGGTGGTGCCCGCCGACTCTGGATAGCCCAGCACCCGGTCGAACTCGGCGGTCACCCACAGGCAAGCCGCCATCTCGATCGCCGTGCGCTCGGCCAGCTCGCGTGCCACGGCCTGAACCGCTCTGCTGGGGTCCTCGTATCCTTCCTGGATATGCCGACGCAGCCGGGACGCCACATCGGCCCCGGCGGCGGCGCTCAGCAGGCTTCGCTCCCGAGGTGAGTTGGGCAGCAGCCGGGTCAGCGCCTCGCGGAGCGCCCGCGGGTCACTGAGAATACCGATGCCATAGGACGCGACGGCCGAGCCAAGGGCCTGGCGGGCCAACCCCTTATCGTCCTGCGGCTGCTGGCTCACGAGGATTCACTCCTCCTTCAGGGCGTCGGGCCGACCGGCGTGGGCCTGCCCGGGAGGGACTCAGCCGAACGGGCTGACGTGTCCGTCGGCCGTGCCTCCGAATGGCGCGGTCCGGCCGGTAAGGCCAATTATGCGCGCACGCTTTGTGCGTAACGCCGGAACCTGGAGGCTGACCACGGCGGTCTTACAGCTGCCAGAAAGGCGGTGAATGGCTGCGGAGCCGTTGTCCGCAGTCGGTGCTGATGGTTGAACTCGTGGTGCCGCTGACGGTTCGCGGCCGCCGGATTAGTCCGCCGGCGGGTCGCTGTCCACGAGCACCGCTCCGCCGTGTCCCCAGCTGAGATAGCGGTAGGCCAGGTTGATCAACGTAATGATCCGGTTGCGACCGCCGAGGAGCTCCACAAGGTGCAGGCCGAGCCATGCGAACCAGGCGAGCGTGCCGCGGAAGCGGATCCCGTAACGCAGCTGCGCGACGGCCGAGCGGCGTCCGATAGTCGCCATGATCCCCCGGTCGTGGTACACGAAGCGCCCCGTCGGCTTCCCGGCGGCCAGCCGGGCGATTTGCTCGGCCGCGAACTTGCCCATCTGCAGCGCAGGCTGGGCGAGCTGCGCGACCGGCTCCCCGTCGGTCAGCGCGATGTCGCCGATGGCGAAGATCCGCTCGTGCCCCCTGACCCGCAGGTCCGGCCCCACCTGGATGCGGCCGCCGCGGCCCTGCGGCATGCCCCAGCCGCCGAGCCCTTCGGGCGCGGTCACCCCGGCGGCCCACACGGTGAGATCGCTGGGCAGCTGCTCACCGCCCGCCAGCACCACGTGGTCGGCCGTGATCTCGCGGATCGTGGCGCCGAGCCGGACGTCGATGTCGCGGGCGGCCAGCTGCCGGTGCGCGTACTCGCGCAGCGACGGGGTGTACCCGGCCAGCAGCGCCGGCGCCTGCTCGACGAGCCTGACCTGGAACCGCGAGCGGTCAATGTCGGGGAACGCGGTGGCCAGCGCGATATTGCGCAGCTCGGCCAGGGTCCCGGCCAGCTCCACGCCGGTCGCGCCGCCGCCGACGATGGTCACCGCCAGGCTCCGTCCGCGCTCCTCCCCGCTGAGCCTCTCCAGCCAGGCCAGGAGGTGATCCCGCAGCGCCACCGCGTCACGGCGGGTGTACATGGCGAGGCTGTGCTTGTCCGCCCCGGTGACCCCGTAGTAGGCGGCGGTGACCCCGGTCGCCAGGACGAGATAGTCGTACTCGAGCTGCTCGCCGTTACTCAGGACTATCTTCTTCGAGGTGTCCTCGATCTGCGCGAGCTCGCCGTGCATGAAGCGCGCCCCGTACCGGTGCGCGAAGCCTCTGAGCGGGTAGGCCACGTCACTGGGGTTCAGGCCCCCGGTGGCCACCTGGTAGAGCAGAGGCTGGAAGGTGCTGTAGATGTTGCGGTCCAGCAGCGTGACCTGCAGGCCCGCTCGCGTCAGCCTCCTGACCGCCGCCAGCCCCGCGAACCCCATGCCGACGACGACAACCCTCGGTGCGCCGGTAGCCGACGCGCGCTGCGCCTGTCGCCGAAACCTGCTCATTCCACCTCCATTTTAGCCGCGCCGACCCGCGCCGCCCAGGACAGAACGTGCCTGACCAGGCCCCTCACTGTCCCTTGCTAGCGGGCGGCGGGGCGGGCTCGCGTCGTTTCTGGGTGCTCTGCCCACCGGCTGGCGGCCTGAACGAAGTTCCGCATGATCGTCGGGCCATGCGTCGTGAGGATGGACTCAGGGTGGAATTGCACGCCCTCGACCGGCGCAGAAGCGTGGCGCAGCGCCATCGGGAGCCCATCCAGGGTGCGGGCCGTCACCCGGAGGGAAGCGGGCAGCGAGCGCTCGTCCACGATCAGGGAGTGGTAACGCGTGGCCTCGAACCGCTGCGGCACCCCGCAGAACAGGGCCCGGCCGTCGTGCGCGATGGCCGAGGTCCGGCCGTGAACCGGCTGCGGGGCACGGACGATCCTGGCCCCGAACGCGGCGGCGACGGCCTGATGGCCCAGGCAGACGCCGAGCAGCGGGGTCGTGCCACCACAGGCGCGGACCACGTCCACGCTGATGCCGGCGTCGGCCGGGCCGCACGGTCCGGGAGAGATCACGATGCCCGCGGGGCCGAACGCCGCCACCTGCGCGGCGGTCACCGCGTCGTTGCGGACGACCTCCACCGCGCAGCCCTCGCCCACGAGCATGTGCACGAGGTTGTAGGTGAACGAGTCGTAGTTGTCGATCACGACGACCACGGGTCGGAAGCGGGCCCGGCCGGCCGGGATGACCCGGTCGCGGCCCTTCTGGGGACGCGGGCCATGGGCGGGCCGGGCCGCATCGTCCGGCAACGGCGCCGCGCCCGGGCGATGTCTACTGCGCGGTCCCCCGGCTCCCTCGTCCCGGGTCCCGGCCTCGGCGGTCAGGCGGCCGCCGACCGCGCGGATCAGCGGGCCGGCCTTGACCAGGCATTCGGCGTACTCGTCGTCGTCGCGCGAGTCCGCGACGATCCCGCCGCCGGCGCCGAGCCAGACGCGGTCGCCGGAGAACTCGAAGGTCCGGATGGC
>DASYXX010000465.1:0-4439 GCA_035934395.1 Streptosporangiaceae bacterium | reverse complement strand
CGGTCGTCGAAGTAGCGGAAGCCGTGTACCTCGTCCACCACGCTCACCGCGCCGCCCAGCCGCGCCATGATCTGGGTGGACAGCTCGAAGCACAGGTCCATACGCGAGGCGCGGATGTGGAACAGCAGGTCGCCGGGCGTGGCCACGGCATGCCGCGGGCCGGCCAGGATCTCGCGGAACGGGTGCAGCCCGGCCGGTGTCGGCGGGCCAGCGAGCCGGTCCCACGCCTGGGCCCCGAAGCCCATGACGCAGCTCAGGTAGCCTTCCAGGTCCCGGAACCCCACGGCGCGGACCAGCCCCGCCAGGTCCCCGCACAGCCCGCGCACCGTGTCGGCGCTGCCCGGTCCTGGGTTCACGACGGCCACCAGGAAGATGGCGGCGACGGTCAGCGGAGAGAGCACGGACTGCGGCTCGACACCCTCGGGTCCGGCCGCCACGGTGGTCACGCGACTATCTTGCACCAGCGTGGTACCGCCCGGCTGCCCGGCCCGTCGGCTCGATCAAGGCGCCGGGTGGCGCGTTCCCGGTCCCCTGGCGGCCAGCGCGACGAAGCCTGTCGGGAAATGGCTGTGATCACAGCCATTTCCCGACAGGCTCCACGGCCGGTGGGCCCTGGTACGGGGTGCGGCCCGGGCTAGGGAGCGCCGCCCGGCTCAGATCATGAAACCGGCGAGCCAGGAACACTGCCGCTGGTAGTGGCGCGTACGACTGCGGCCTGGAGCTGGGCCTCGGCGGCGTCGACGGCCTTGGTCAGGTGGTCCGCGTCAGGCGTCAGGCTGGCCAGGAGCTCGTCCACTCCGCGCAGGTCGGCGCGGTCGAGCAGGGTCTTCTCGTTGATGACCCACTGGCCGGTGGCCGCCAGCACGGCGTGAGCCGACTGGCAGGCGGCCGTTGCGACCGTTCCCGCGGTCTCGCAGAGCTTGCCGCGCGCGGCGTAGGCACCGCGGCCGTAGGCCAGGGTGGCCTGCGCGTCGCCCCACCAGCGCGGGGGAGCGGCCGCCCGCAGCGCGTCCGGGAAGGCCGGCCGGGGCAGGTCGCCGCGCAGCACGGTGTTGCTGGCCAGTTCCGCGGCGAGGATGTAGGTGGGAACTCCGGCCAGGTAGAAGAGCAGCTTCTCGACGCCGAAGCGGCCCGCCCGGGCCTCGGCGAGCTGGTGGTCGACCTCATCGAGGTCGCGGTAGTGGACGTCGGCCTTGCGCCCGTCGACCTGCAGCCACGCGCCACCGTTGAACACGCCGCCGCCCCAGCCGCCGATCTCGAAGACCTCCCCCGGCCACCCGATCGCGCGGAGGCTGGCGGGGGAGAACGCGCCGCGGTAGTAGATGGCGAAGTCCCAGTCGCTGTCAGGGCGTTGGGTCCCTGCCGCCCGGGAGCCGCCGAGCGTGACCGCCCGCACCCCGGGCAGGCCCGCGAGCCGGCCAGCGACGTAGTCACAGAACTCGTCGTCGGGCCGCATGACCGTCACCCTAGTTCCCGGCGACCGTAGACCGCGATCACAGGGTATGCTTATCTGCGTGGATACGCAGGTAAGCGGGCCTAGCGACCGCGAGGTGTCCTGGGCGGTGGACACGCTGAAGATGCTGGCCGATCCGACGCGGCTGCGGATCGTGTGGGCTCTGCTGCACGGCGAGCATTCGGTCGGCAGGCTTGCCGAGCACGTGGCGGCGCAGCCCGCCGCGGTGTCCCAGCACCTGGCCAAGCTCCGGCTGGCGCGGCTGGTCCGCACCAGGCGCGACGGCACCCACGTCTACTACCTGATCGAGAACGACCACATCCGCCGGCTGGTCACCGAAGCCCTGTTTCATGCCGACCACGCGCTCGGCAAGGGGACGCCCGCTCATCATGCGCTGCGGCCCGGCCCGGCGCCCCCCGCGGCCGGGCCGGAGGGGCGTGCGGCGTCCCGGGAGCCGGAGGAAGGCACCGCATGAGCCGTCCCGACCGCCACCACGGGCATGCCCTCGACGGGCACGGTCACCCGGGCGGGCACGGTCAACCGCGGGGGCCCGACCACCACGGGCCCGACCACCACGGGCCCGACCACGGGGGCGGCGCGGCAGGCCTCCTGCGCGCGGTCTTCGCCCCGCACAGCCACGACGCCGCCGAATCCGTGGACCGGGCGCTCACGAGCAGTGACAGCGGGATGCGCTGCCTGGCGGTCTCGCTCGTCGTGCTGGCCGCCACCGCGGTCATCCAGACGGTGATCGTGTTCTTCTCCGGCTCAGTGGCGCTGCTCGGCGACACGATCCACAACTTCGCCGACGCGCTTACCGCGGTGCCGCTCGGCGTGGCGTTCTGGCTCCAGCGCAAGCCCCCCACCCGGCGGTACACCTTCGGCTACGGGCGGGCGGAGGACCTGGCCGGGGCGTTCATCGTGGCGTTGATCGCCGGGTCGTCGGTGCTGGCGGCGTGGGAGGCGGTGCACCGCCTGCTGCATCCGGGCGGCGTCCGCGCGGTGGGCTGGGTCATCGCCGCCGGGCTCGTCGGCTTCGCGGGCAACGAGCTTGTCGCGCTGTACCGGGTCCGGGTCGGGCGGCGGATCGGCTCGGCCGCGCTGGTGGCCGACGGCCGGCATGCCCGCGCCGACGGCGTCACCTCGCTCGCCGTGGTGGGCGGGGCCATCGGCGTCGCCGCGGGGTGGCGGCAGGCTGACCCGGTCGCTGGCCTGCTGATCACGATCGCCGTGCTAGCGGTCCTGAAGAGCGCCGCGCGCGATATCTACCGCCGGCTGCTGGACAGCGTCGACCCGGCGCTGGTCGACCAGGTGGAACGCGTGCTGTGGGGCGTGGACGGCGTGCTGCAGGTGAAGTCGGTCCGGATCCGGTGGGTCGGTCACGTCCTGCAGGCCGAGGCCACGGTGGTCTCCGACCGCGATCTCACGCTCGGCGCCGCGCACGCGATCTCCGAGGAGGCGCATCACCGGCTGCTGCACGAGGTTCCGCGGCTCGGGGAGGCGCTGATCCACAGCGACCCGTCCGGTCAGGGCCCCGACGAACCGCACGCGCTGACCGCCCATCACTTCGCGAGGCAGCCCGGCCGATAGACCGCCTGGCTGGAGCGGACGCTCCGGGATGCGCGCGAGGATCCTTCGATCGACTGGATCATCGCGCAGATGCACCAGATCGCCTGCGCGTCGTCGGCGACCCTCGGACCGGGACAACGACCGCGCCGGCCGCGAGCCCAGGCGCTCCCCCGTGACCGTGTAAAGGCCCGGCGGGAATTCGCGGGCCCGGCTGAATTTCCCGAGCGCCATTTTCGGGGTATGTTCCAGACGTCATGGACAGATCGCGCGGGCCCGGCCGGGCGTGGCGGCTGGGATTGCGGCTGGCCGGGTCCGGCCTGCTCATCGCCGCGGGAGCGATCCACCTGGATCTCTACGTGACCGGGTACCGGACGATCCCGACGATCGGCTGGCTGTTCCTGCTCCAGGTGATCGCGGCCTTCGTCCTCGGCGCGGGCGTGCTCGTGCTCGGCAGTCGGCTGGCGGCCGCCGCGGGCGCCGGCTTCGCGCTGGGCACCCTCGGCGGCTACCTGCTGTCGATCTGGGCTGGCCTGTTCGGCTTCAAGGAGGTCCGCACCACGGCCGGGATCGTCGCCGGGGTGATCGAGGTCGTGGCGTTCGTAGTGCTGGCTCAGCTGGCCCTCACCCCGGCGGCGCAGCGCCACGGAGCCGGCGGGGGCGCGCACCGCCCGGGCCTCGAAGCCCGGCTGCGCAGCGGCGACGTCCCGGGCGCCCGGCCGGGAATCGCCGGCCTGTCGGTCGTCGCCCTCGTGCTGCTGATCGTCGCCGTGGCGGGCGCGGGTGGCTCGTCCAGCAGCGCGTCCTCGAGCGCCGCCGGAGCGGGCCAGGTCCTCAAGACGGCCAAGATCGGCGGCGTGACTGTGATCACGAACGCCGAGGCCCGCACGCTGTACTGGTTCGTTCCCGATAACGCCACCACGTCGACGTGCTACGGGTCCTGCGCCCAGTACTGGCCACCGGTGTTCGGCACCCCGAAGGCCGGCCCCGGCGTCACCGGCACGCTGGGCACGATCAGGCGTTCCGACGGCAGCACGCAGGCCACTTACGACGGCCATCCCCTTTATACCTACATCGGCGACAGCGGCCCCGGCCAGAATCACGGCAACAACGTCACCCTGAACGGCGGCCTGTGGCACGAGGTGCTCGTCTCCGGCTAACCCCCCTTCCGCCTCCGCCGGGTTTCGGCACGCCGAGCTTCGGCCTTTTCACAGGTACCAGAGAGTAACCAGGTCGGTTTGTCCCGGTTTGCGTCGCGGAACTTGTGAAAGGGTCGCGGTGACGCCATTACGGACAAGATTTTCGGGCGCACTTCCTGCGTCCGTAATTAGCATCCGAGGACCGATGGCGGCCCCGCCGCTTAACGGTCGGCGCTCAGCACCGGGAGCAGGTGGCGGATCCGGGCGCGCAGCTCCCTGGCCGT
>DASYXX010000459.1:0-12211 GCA_035934395.1 Streptosporangiaceae bacterium | reverse complement strand
CGTACTGCGCCACCCCGCAGGACGTCAGCGCCTGCGTGAACTTCGCCCGGGCATTCCGGCTGCCGATCGCCGCCCGCTCGGGCGGCCACGGCTACGGCGGCTGGTCGAGCGTCAGCAACGGCCTGGTCGTGGACGTGACGCCGATGAGCTCGTTCGCGGTCGGCACCGGTCCCGCGGGTGCGGGCACCGTGCGGGTCGGGGCCGGCACGTTCCTGATCGACCTCTACGATGACCTGTCCTCCCGCGGCCTGGCCATTCCCGGCGGGTCCTGCCCGACGGTCGGCATCGCCGGGCTCACGCTCGGCGGCGGCGTCGGCGTGCTCTCCCGCATCTACGGGCTGACCAGCGACAACCTGGTGTCCGTGCAGATCGTCACCGCGGACGGGATCGTCAGGACCTGCGACGCGCGGACCAACAGCGACCTGTTCTGGGCGTGCCGAGGCGGAGGCGGCGGCAACTTCGGCATCGCCACCTCGTTCACGCTGCGCACCCACCCGCTGTCCCAGGTGGTCCTGTTCTTCCTGAGGTGGCCGTGGTCGGTGGCGGCCAGCGTGGTGGCCGGCTGGCAGTCCTGGGCCCCGTTCCAGCCCGACGCGCTGTGGTCGAACCTGCACCTGATCGCCCCGGCCGGCTTCGGGACGCCCGAGGTGTCGGTCGGCGGCACGTACGTCGGCAGCGCCTCGGCGGCCGCGGGCCTGCTGAGCACGCTCTACCGGCGGATCGGGCGGGCGCCAAGCTCGACGTTCCTGAACCCCGAGTCCTACCTGAGCGCGATGCTGGTCGAGGCCGGCTGCGCCTCGCTGTCGGTGGACCAGTGCCACCTGCCCGGGCAGGCGCCCGGCGGCATCCTGCCGCGGGTGCCGCAGTTCGCCAAGTCCGACTTCTTTACCAGGCCCCTGAACGCGGCGGGCATCCGGGCGCTCCTCGGCGGGATCGAGCAGCTGCGGGGCGTGCGCGGCGCGGCGGGCGGCGGCGGCGCGCTCGCGTTCGACGCCTTCGGCGGCGCGCTCAACCGGGTCAGCCCCTCGGCGACGGCGTTCGTGCACCGCAACGCGCTGTTCCTGGCGCAGTACACCACCTCGTGGAACTGGCCGGGGTCGAGCAGCGGCGTGGCGAACCAGCACGCGTGGCTGCGCTCGTACTACGCGTCGGTGCATCCGCACGCCAGCGGGCAGGCCTACCAGAACTACATCGACCCGGACCTGACGAACTGGCCGCAGGCCTACTACGGCGCCAACTACGCCCGGCTGCAGCAGGTCAAGAGGAAGTACGACCCGCACCGGCTGTTCAACTTCCCCCAGGCCATCACGCCCTAACGGCCACCGCCGCCGCGGCCTGGCCCGCCCGGGCCAGCCGAATGGCTAGCCGCTTGCTGCGTGGCCTCGGCTCACCAGCTCAACGTCGATGACCTGGGTTCTCGCGATCGCGCGGTCCCGCTCGGCGGCGAGGGACGTCCGCCGCCCGTCGGTCAGGTACGCGTCGTGCGCCGCCGCGGAAGGGAACTCGAGGAACTGGACCTCCAGCGGCTGGCCGTCGGCGCCGCTGCTCCTCGCGCGCTGCAGGACCCGGCCCCCGTGCTCGGCGACCAGGCTCAGCACCCGGTCCTCGTAGGCGATCAGCGCCTCGTCCGCGCCGGGTCGTGCCCAGAGCAGAACGCACAGGGTCAGGCTCACCGCAGCACTCCATCCGCTCGCGTCACCGGCTGTCATCCCAGCAGCAGGGCCGGGTCCTGTCTATATCTCGATTTGCGCGCGGCTGACAGAGCCGTGGCGGCCTAGTCCCTGCCTGTGTCCCCGGTCAGGGCCGCGAGCACCCGGCCGACCGGCTCGTCGGCCGGCGTTCCCGGCTCGGCCCGCGGCGACCGGCGGAAGATCTCGGCCGCGGCCTGGTGGAATCCGTCGGGCAGTCCCGCGGCGGCCATGCTCGCCGCGATCTCCTCCATCTCGGCCACCCACCGCCAGCCCTTGGTGGCCGCGGAGCGGGCGGCGCCGACTGACCGGTCCTCGAGCGCGGGCTGGGACAGCACCCACTCGGCGACCAGCACGTCCTCCACGCCCTCGGCCCGCGCCAGCGCGCGCGCCGCCAGCAGCAGCGCCGCGGTGCCCTTGGTCCACGACGCGTAGGCCATCTTGACCGCGGAGGCCGCCCAGGTGCCGCCGGCGATGACCCGCGCATCCACGGGGGTTCCGTCGAACAGCCGGCGCACCGTCTGAGCGTCCGCGCCGGAGAGGTACAGGCGGGTGCTGCCCGCCATGGCGGGGGGCAGGCCGATGATCCCGCCGTCCACGTAGGTGGCGCCGCCCTCCTCGACCATGAGCGCGACCTCGCGCGCGGTGGCCGGTGAGATCGCGTTAGCGTCCACGTAAAGGCCGCCGAATCCCTGCACCGCCCACGCGGTGTCCAGGGCGGCGTGCGGCGGGCAGATGGACAGGATCGTGTCGGCGCGCTCGGCCATCTCGGCGGCCGTGCCCGCGTCGGCAAGACCGGCGGCGCGGGCCCGGGCCGCGGTCTCCGGCCCGCGGCCATCCGAGGCCCACAGGACGGTGTATCCGGCGCCGGTCAGGCACCGCCCGACGGCGGCCCCCATCTCGCCCGGATGCAGCAGCCCGATCACGATTGCGCTCGGCATGTCCATGATTGAGTCTGGCACGCCGCTGTACCGGTCGGCCCGCGCTGCGGCGGGTTTGACTTCAGCCGCGGTTCACGAGCCGGTGCACGCCGGCGTGGCCAGCACGAGGCCGAGGCTCCACCCCCATGAGGTGGCGCCTCGGCCTGGACGGTCAGGTTCAGGCCGAGTCGGTGCCGTCGCTCCGCGCTGATGATGGATTCATCGACCGTCCGGTTCTGCCGCCGCTCGGGCCGCTGCGTCGCCGGCGGCCTCCGATGCTCGATAGAGTCCAAGCTGAGGGGCCGTGAGGCCGCAAGATACTCTCGCCGACCAGCGTCCACGACAACCCGTGCCAGGACCGGCGGCGCCACAAGGAGAGCGTTCAGTGCCGAAGCTTGTCTATGACTTCACCGAAGGTAACAAGGACCTGAAGGACCTGCTGGGCGGCAAGGGCGCCAACCTGGCCGAGATGACCAACCTGGGCCTGCCGGTACCGCCCGGGTTCATCATCACCACCGACGCCTGCCGTTACTACCTGACGGAGGGTAAGGTGCCGGACGGCCTCGCCGCCGAGGTCGACGAGCACCTGGCCCAGCTCGAGGCCAAGATCGGCCGGCGGCTCGGCGATCACGCCGACCCGCTGCTGGTCAGCGTCAGGTCCGGGGCCAAGTTCTCGATGCCAGGGATGATGGAGACCGTGCTGAACATCGGCCTGTCCGATGAGTCGGTGCACGGCCTGGCCAAGCAGGCCGGGAGCGAGCGGTTCGCCTGGGATTCCTACCGGCGGCTGATCCAGATGTTCGGCAAGACCGTGCTGGACATCGAGGGCAGCGAGTTCGAGCACGCGATCGACGCGGCCAAGAAGGCCAAGGGCACGACCAGCGACCTGGACCTGGATGGGGGCGACCTGCAGACCCTGGTCGAGACGTTCAAGGGCATCGTCCGCGACCACGCCGGGCGCGACTTCCCGCAGGACCCGCGCGAGCAGATGAACCTCGCGGTCACCGCGGTGTTCAACTCGTGGAACGCCGACCGGGCCATCCTGTACCGGCGCCAGGAGCGGATCCCCGCCGACCTGGGCACCGCGGTCAACATCGTGGCGATGGTGTTCGGCAACCTCGGCATGGACTCGGGCACCGGGGTGGCGTTCACCCGTGACCCGGGCACCGGCCAGCAGGGCGTCTACGGCGACTACCTGCAGAACGCCCAGGGCGAGGACGTGGTCGCCGGCATCCGCAACACGGTCCCGCTGCAGGACCTCGAGCGGATCGACCCGAAGTCGTACGCCGAGCTGATGCAGATCATGCAGACCCTCGAGAACCACTACAAGGACCTGTGCGACATCGAGTTCACGATCGAGCGCGGCAAGCTGTGGATGCTGCAGACGCGGGTCGGCAAGCGCACCGCCGCGGCCGCGTTCCGGATCGCGATCCAGCTCGTCGACCAGGGCCTGATCGACATGGACGAGGCGCTGAACCGGGTCACCGGCGATCAGCTGGCCCAGCTGATGTTCCCCCGCTTCGACGTGAGCGGCACGGTCCGCCAGATCACCAAGGCGGTGAGCGCGTCGCCGGGGGCCGCCGTCGGCAAGGCGGTGTTCGACTCCGCGCGCGCGGTCCAGCAGGCCGCGGCGGGCGAGGAGGTCATCCTGGTCCGCCGCGAGACCAACCCCGACGACCTGCACGGCATGATCGCCGCCCAGGGCATCCTGACCAGCCGCGGCGGCAAGACCAGCCACGCGGCCGTGGTCGCCCGCGGGATGGGCAAGACCTGTGTCTGCGGCGCCGAGGAGCTCGAGGTCGACCTGGCCGCCCGGCAGTTCACCGCGCCCGGCGGGGTGATCGTCCGCGAGGGCGACGTGATCTCCATCGACGGCACGTCCGGCGCCGTGTACCTCGGCGAGGTGCCGGTCATGGCCTCGCCGGTGGTGGAGTTCTTCGAGGGCAGCCTGGACCCGGGGTCCGACGAGCTGGTCGGCGCGGTCAACCGGATCATGCAGCACGCCGACGCCACGCGCCGGCTCGGTGTCTACGCCAACGCCGACACCGGGGACGACTGCGCGCGGGCCCGCCGGTTCGGCGCCCGCGGCGTCGGCCTGGTGCGCACCGAGCACATGTTCCTCGGCGAGCGCCGCCAGCTGGTCGAGCGGCTGATCCTGGCCGGTGACGACGGGGAGCGCCAGTCCGCGCTCGACGCGCTCGAGCCGCTGCAGCGCGGCGACTTCGTGGAGATCCTCAAGGCCATGGACGGGCTGCCGGTCGTGATCCGGCTGATCGACCCGCCGCTGCACGAGTTCCTGCCCGACCTCACCGACCTGTCGGTCAAGGTGGCCCTGGCCGGTGCCAACGCCAGCGAGCAGGACCGCAGGCTGCTCGACGCGGTGCGCCGCCTGCACGAGCAGAACCCCATGCTCGGCCTGCGCGGCGTCCGGCTCGGCCTGGTCATCCCCGGCCTGTTCAGCATGCAGGTGCGGGCGATCGCGCACGCAGCGGCCGAGCGGAAGCAGGCGGGCGGCGACCCGAGGCCGGAGATCATGATCCCGCTGACCGCGGCGGTCCAGGAGATGGAGATCGCCCGCGAGGACGCGGAGAAGGTGCTCGCGGACGTGGCCGAGGAGACCGGGACCAGCGTGCATACGCTGATCGGCACCATGATCGAGGTGCCGCGGGCGGCGATGATCGCCGGGGAGATCGCCGGGTCGGCTGAGTTCTTCTCGTTCGGCACCAATGACCTGACCCAGATGAGCTGGGGCTTCTCCCGGGACGACGTGGAGGGCGCGTTCTTCAGCCGGTACATCGAGCTGGGCATCTTCGGGGTCTCGCCGTTCGAGACCATCGACACCGAGGGGGTCGGCCGGATGATCCGTATCGCGGTGCAGGAGGGCCGGGCGGCACGGCCCCAGCTGGAGCTCGGCGTCTGCGGTGAGCACGGCGGCGACCCCGAGTCCGTGCACTTCTTCCACGAGGTCGGGCTGGACTACGTGTCCTGCTCCCCGTTCCGGGTGCCGGTCGCCCGGCTGGAGGCGGGCCGGGCCGCCGCCGCGCAGCGGTCGGGGGGCAGCGACAGCCGGTGACCGAGCCAGGCGGCTACCACGCCCCCGCGACCGCGCGCTGGGCCGCAGAGCCGCCCAAGCGCGCGCGGAATCCCGGGCGCGGCCCGTTCGAGCGGGACCGCGCCCGGGTACTGCACAGCGCCGCGCTGCGCAGGCTGGCGGCCAAGACGCAGGTCGTCGAAGTGGGCTCGGGCGACTTCCCGCGGACCAGGCTCACGCACTCGCTGGAATGCGCGCAGATCGGGCGCGAGTTCGGGGCCGCGCTCGGCTGTGATCCCGACCTGGTCGACGCCGCATGCCTGGCCCACGACCTGGGCCACCCTCCGTTCGGGCACAACGGCGAGTCGGCGCTGGCCGACTACGCCGCGGCCTGCGGGGGGTTCGAGGGCAACGCGCAGAGCCTGCGGCTGCTGACCCGGCTGGAGGCCAAGGTGCCGGGCGCGGGCCTGAACCTGACCCGGGCCACCCTCGACGCCACGCTCAAGTACCCCTGGCCGGCCCGTCCTGGCGAGGTGAAGTTCGGCGTGTACTCCGGCGACGCCGAGGTGTTCGGCTGGATCAGGGACGGCGCGCCAGCGGAGACACTGTGCCTGGAGGCACAGGTCATGGACTGGTCCGACGACGTGGCCTACTCGGTGCACGACCTCGAGGACGGCCTGCAGGCCGGCCTGATCACCCTCAAGGCGCTGCGGGACCCCGCCGAGCAGCGGGCGGTGGCCGGCCTCACCGCGGCCGAGTACTGCCCCCCCGGGTCTGTCACGGTCGACGAGCTGTGCGCGGTCTTCGCCGGGCTGCTGACGCTGCCAGGCTGGCCGGCCGGGTTCGACGGCGGGCTGGAGTCCCTCGCCGCGCTGAAGAACCTGACCAGCGAGCTGATCGGCAGGTTCTGCCGCTCGGCGCAGGACGCGACCCTGGCGGCGGCCGGGCGCGGGCGGCTGACCAGGTACGCCGCGGATCTCGTCGTACCCCGGCAGCAGCGGCTCGAGTGCGCGCTGCTCAAGGGCGTCACCGCGCTCTACGTGATGGCCCGCGCCGGGGCGGCGGCGTCCCAGGCCCGGGAGCGGGAGCTGATCGCGGAGCTGGCCGCCGCCGTGGAGGCCGGCGCGCCCGCCACCCTTGACCCGGTGTTCCGGCCCGGCTGGGAGGCCGCGGGCACCGACGCCGAGCGGCGGCGGGTCGTGGTCGACCAGATCGCCTCGCTCACGGACACGTCGGCCAACGCCTGGCACCGCCGCCTGTGCCGCTGAGCCCGGCCCACGGAACGCAGCCCAGCACACCCGCGCGGACGCCGCACGCAGGCGGCCGGGCGGCCCCACCCATCTCCCCATCCCCCTTCACTGTTAGGAATAGCATGATCCTAATGGCCTGGAGAGGAGCGCTCGGTGCCTGGTCAACCCTCATATGTGATCATCGGAGCGAGCCTGGCCGGCGCTAAGGCCGCGGAGACCCTGCGCCAGGAGGGATTCGACGGCGCGGTCGTCCTCATCGGCACCGAGGAGGAGCGGCCGTACGAGCGGCCGCCGCTGTCCAAGGGTTACCTGCTGGGCAAGGACCCGCGCGACTCGATCTTCGTTCACGGCGAGGACTGGTACGCCGAGCACGGCGTCGACCTGCGCCGCGGCGTCACCGTCACGTCGATCGACCGGCCATCCAGGCGGGTCGGCCTGGCGGGCGGCGCGGCCGTCCCCTACGATCGGCTGCTGATCAGCACCGGGGCCTCGCCGCGGCGCCTGGACATCCCGGGCGGCGACCTCGACGGCGTGCTCTACCTGCGCACGGTCGGCGACTCGGAGCGGCTCGGCGCCGCGCTGCGCGGCGGCGGCTCCGTGGTCATCGCCGGGGCCGGCTGGATCGGCCTGGAGACCGCGGCCGCCGCGCGCGAGTACGGCTGCGAGGTCACGGTCGTGGAGCCGGAGGCCACCGCGCTGCACCGCTCGCTCGGGCCTGAGCTCGGCGAGGTCTTCGCCGACCTGCACCGCAGCCACGGCGTGACGTTCCGGTTCGGCGAGGGGCTCAGCGAGGTGACGGGCTCCGGCGGGAAGGTCACCGGCGCGGTCACCTCCGCCGGGGAGGAACTGGCCGCCGATACCGTGATCATCGCGGTCGGCGTCGTCCCGAACGCGGGCCTGGCGGCCGAGGCCGGCCTCGACGTGGACAACGGCGTCATCGTCGATGAATCGCTGCGCACCTCCGACCCCGACATCTTCGCGGCCGGCGACGTCATGAACGCGTTCAACCCGCTGCTCGGCCGTAGGATCCGGGTCGAGCACTGGGCCAACGCGCTGAACAGCGGCCCGGCCGCAGCCCGGTCGATGCTGGGCCAGAGCGTCTCCTACGACCGGGTGCCGTACTTCTTCACCGACCAGTACGACCTCGGCATGGAGACCGCCGGGCTCCCCGAGCCCGGCACCTACGACGAGATCGTCTACCGCGGCGACAAGGAGTCCGGTGAGTTCATCGCGTTCTGGCTCGCCGACGGCACCGTCGTGGCCGGGATGAACGTCAACGTCTGGGACGTCAACGACGATATCCAGGCCCTGATCCGCTCCGAGGCCCTGGCCGACCCCGACGCCCTGGCCGACCCCGAGGTCCCCCTGACTGATCTCTGACCCGAGTCGCGGGGGCCCGACCCCTCGCCCCGGTGCTTAACGGGGAGTTCTTTACGCGAATATGACGGAAAATACTCCCGGTTAAGCTCAAAGCACGCAGCCCAGGCCGCAGCTGCGAGATTCGTCGGCCCAGCCCCGGCGGCGGAGGACATCGCGGACGTCGATCGCGACGGCGCAGGGTCTGCGCGTGACATCGGCCCAGCTAAAGCGCAGTGTCACTATCCCCAGCCTCGCGAAGAAGTTGTCCCTGCGGATATCCCGCCAGCGATCCTCCACGAGGTGAGCCGCGGAGCCGTCAAGCTCCACAACAAGGCCGCTCGGCTCGTAAAGGTTGTCCAGATACTGCGACCGCGGAAAGCGCACTCCCCGGATGAACTTCGCCTGCCGCTTCGCGGTCGGCAGGCCATGAGGCTGTTCCACGTCGCGCACGTAGCGGTACTCCAGGAGCGAGTTGACCCCGTCGGCGATCAGGGGGAGCGCGGCGAGGATTTCGCCGCGCCAGCGGACCCTGCCGCGCTTACCGACAGCCTCGTGAAGTAGCAGTGGAGTGAGCAGCCGACGCCCGCATCCCCGGCTCAGCCACGAGAAGGCGTCGTCGAAGTCGGCGCTGAGCTGTGTTAGGTCGAGCACGGTCTCCTCGATGCGAGTCCGCGGCGGTGTGCGGGCCGGATGCCGGATCTCGTCGATCCGGGCCGAGCGATGGATGATGACGCGGGGCGCACGCCCGGTCCCCTCGTCGGCAGGGATCCTGATCCGGCGGTCATGGCCGACGGTCAGGTGAATGACGTTGCTCGCCCGGTCGGTGAGCCCGTCGAGCTCGGCCGCCGTGTGATGGCTGAGCGCCGCTCCCGGCCCGCCACGCAGGGAGGCGGCCCATAGCTGAGACTCGCGGGGTGGCTCCCCCGTGTATGCGGCGTAGATCCCGCGATAAATCGGTCGCCAGCGGCCCGTCCGAAGCAACGCCTCGATCGCCCGGGGGTTGAGGCCTACCGCGGCGGCCTGCCAGCGCGCGATCATCCCGCGCTGCAGATCGAGCAGCCAGGCACAGTCATCTGACAAAGGAGCCGACATGCCGCCCAGGCTGGCGCGCTGCCCCGAGGAACGGACGGCCGCCGGGTCAGCCTGTGGACCGCGGCGACTGACGTGATCAAGATGTGGACGATCCGGCCCGAACGTCGGTAGCGGCTGCTATAGATCCGCAGCCGTCGTCACTGAGCGTGCGGCCCCAGGATCGCGGCGAGCACCCGGTCGGTGTCGGCGAGATCGGGCACGACGGCATGCGCGCCGGAGGCGGCGAGCTCGGCGACGCTGAAGCCGCCGGTGGCCACGCCGACCGCCCGGGCCCCGGTGGCCAGCGCCGCGCCGACGTCGAACGGCGTGTCGCCGACCAGCACGGTGGCCTGGCCGCCGAAATCGTCTCCGTACGCCAGTTCCGCGTTGCGCCGCGCCACGGGCACCAGCTCGGCCCGGACCTCGTGCGCGTCGCCGTACGCGCCGGCGTCCAGGTCGAGATGGCCGGCCAGCGGGAGCGCGCCGAGCTTCACCTCCGCCAGCGGCCGGATGTTGCCGGTCAGCAGGGACTGGATCACTGTCTGGCCCCGCCCGCCCGCGCGTGGTCCCGCCCCCGGGTGCCCGTCGGCCAGCGCGGCCACCGCCTGCTCGGCACCGGGCAGCGCCCGGACGCGCTCCCGCGCCACGTGAGCGAGACCCGGGGCGCGCTCGGCCATCAGCGCGTGGAACGCGTCGACCTGCCGCCGCGGCTCGGGCACCCCGGCCAGCGTCAGCACCTCGACCGCGATGGCCCGGTCGGTCCGCCCCGCCATCGACCCCGGCTGCGGCATGTCCCGGCCGAACATCTCCAGGAACGCGATCTGGTACAGCTCCCGGCCGGTCCCGCCGGCGTCGAGCAGCGTGTAGTCCACGTCCCAGAGCACGAGCAGCCGGCGCACGCGGTGACGGTACCAGGCACCCGCTCAGGCGAGCCGGCCGATATCCGGGTAGTCGACCACCAGGCCCTGGCCGTCGAACGCCACGTCCCGGGAGAAATCCCCGCTCTGGAAGCGGATGAGGGTGAGCAGCCCGTCCGCGGCCGGGGTCACACCCAGCTCGCCCGCGGTGCCGCGGCGCAGGTGACTGTACAGCTGGACGGACGGGGTGACCGCAAGCCAGGGAACGCTGACCCAGGCCATCAGGAACTCCACGGGCCCGCCGCCGTCAAGCAGGCCGTGCCGGAGCACCGGCATGGTGTTCGTCAGCGGGGAGAGGCCGAGATCGCAGTCCAGGGCCGCGGCGACGTCCGCGGGATCGCCGCCCGGCGGCGGCGGGCCCGGCACGCCCGGCAGCCCCAGCAGCTCGGCCTCGCCGTCGGCGTCCGCGTCGACCGACCACTCGCCCGCCAGGTCCCGCGCGAGCTCGAGGCGGCGGCCCCATCCGGCGCCCCACGCGCGCACCGAGAGCCGCCGGGTGATGAAGTCGTCGCCGCAGTCCAGCTCGTACTCCAGCCGGTACGGGACCGGATCGCCGCCGACGGCCACGCCGGTGGCCCGCAGAGCCGCGCCCGCCAGGTCCACCTCGGCGAACTCGGCCCCGCGCTCCTTGATCCACGCGATCGCCCGCATGGGCGGATATCCTACGGGCCGCCCGAAACGGCACGCCAGGCCCGGCCAGTCGGCTCTGTCCTGGCGGCACCGAGGACTAGACTCGCCGCGTGGCAGGCCGAATCCGCGACGAGGACATCGCGCTGGTCCGCGAGCGCTCCGCGGTCGAGGAGGTTGTGGGGGAGTACCTGCAGCTTCGCGGCGCGGGGGGCGGCTCGCTCAAGGGACTGTGCCCGTTCCACGAGGAGAAGACGCCGTCCTTCAACGTCACCCCGGCCCGCGGGCTCTGGTACTGCTTCTCCTGCACCGAGGGCGGGGACGTCATCAAGTTCGTGCAGCGCATCGACAGCCTCGGCTTCGCCGAGGCGGTGGAGCGGCTGGCGGCCCGGGCCGGGATCGAGCTGCGCTACGAGCAGGGCGGGGCCGTCCCGGGCCGGGAGCACAGCTTGCGCCGGAGGCTGATCGAGGCGCACCGCGCGGCGGCAGATTTTTATTCCGAACGGATGGCGGCGCCTGAGGCCGGCGCTGCGCGCGCGTTTCTGGCCTCGCGCGGATTCGCCGACGCCGATTGGCCCCGGTTCGGGCTCGGGTACGCCCCGGCCGAATGGGACGCTCTGACCAGGCACCTGCGCGCGCGGGGATTCACCGACGCCGAACTGCTCCGGGGCGGCCTGGCCCGGCAGGGTCGGCGCGGCCCGGTGGATATGTTCCGCAACCGGCTGATCTGGCCGATCAGGGACCTGACCGGCGACGTGGTCGCGTTCGGCGCCCGCAAGCTCGCCGAGGACGAGGACGGGCCCAAGTACCTGAACACCCCCGAGACGCCGCTGTTCAAGAAGAGCGCGGTGCTGTACGGCGCCGACATGGCCAAGCGCGACATCGCGCAGCGCCGCCAGGCGGTCATCGTCGAGGGCTACACCGACGTCATGGCCTGCCACCTGTCCGGCATCACCACGGCCGTGGCCACCAGCGGGACCTCGTTCAGCGAGGGCCATATCAAGATCCTGCGCCGGCTGCTCATGGACACCGACAAGTTCCGGGGCGAGGTCATCTTCACCTTCGACGGCGACGCGGCCGGGCAGCGTGCGGTCGAGCGCGCGTTCAGCTTCGAGGGCGACTTCGTCACGCAGACGATGTTCACCCTCCAGCCCGACGGCCTCGACCCGTGCGACCTGCGGCTCAAGGAGGGCGACGCGGCCGTCAGGGACCTGATCGCCCAGCGCGTCCCGGTGTACGAGTTCGCGATCCGCGGCGAGCTGCGCAAGCACAACCTCGACACCAACGAGGGCCGCCTCGCGGCGCTGGACGCCGCCGCGGCGGTCATAGGCCGGATCAAGGACTACGG
>DASYXX010000455.1:0-2555 GCA_035934395.1 Streptosporangiaceae bacterium | reverse complement strand
CCGGCAGGTCGGCTATCCGCCTTCGGTTAGCCGCCTTGGGTGACCCGGATGATCGTCTTGCCGGACACCCGGCGGTCGGGCGCGAACACGGACGGCACCTCGGCGAGCGGCCGCACGGCCCCGATGATCGGCTTCAGCCGCCCCGACCGCACCCGCTCGGCGAGGTCCGCCAGCCGCAACCGGTCCGGCTCGACGACGAAGAAGATCGCCCGGCCGTCGGCGGGCCGCACCTTCGGCGGGCCGACGATCGTGACCAGCGTGCCGCCGGCGCGTACCAGCGGGGCCGAGCGTTCGAGGACCTCGCCCCCGATGACATCGAACACCGCGTCGACCTCGCCAACCTCCTCGAGTCGGTCGGCCTGCAGGTCCACGAACGCGTCCGCACCTAGGCCGAGGGCGGCGTCGCGGTCCGCGGCACGACCGGTGCCGATCACGCGGGCGCCCAGGTCGCGGGCGAGCTGCACCGCGAGTGACCCGACGGCGCCCGCGGCGCCGTGGATCAGGACGGTCTGGCCCGACTTGAGGTGGGCGTGGTCGAACAGGCCCTGCCAGGCGGTCAGCCCGGAGATGGGCAGGGCGGCGGCCACGGTGTGGTCGATGTCCGCCGGGAGCGGGGCGAGGTTGCGGGCCTCCACCGCGGTGTACTCGGCCAGCGACCCGTCACGGGCCCAGTCGGCCAGCCCGAACACCCGCTGACCCACGGTCAGGCCAGTGGTGCCGTAGCCCAGATCGGTGACCACACCCGACAGCTCGTGTCCGGGCACGCTCGGGGCTCGGTCGTGGCCAGCACGGTCGGTCCACGTGCCCGGCCAGTCCAGCTCCGTCCGAGTGAACCCGGCCGCGTGGACGCGCACGATGACGTCATTTTCGGCCATGTGGGGGTGCGGGATGTCTGACAGCGTGAGCCCGGCGGCGCCGGCCGCACGGTCTCGTATGGTGATGGCTTGCACAACGGTTCCCTTCTGCGACGAATTCAGGTTCTGACGCGCCCCTCCGGGACGCCTGGCGCGCGATCGCTTCGGCGGCGACTGCACCCCCATTGCCGCTTTGACATGGGCGCAGACGTGCCAGATCACCCCGCGGGTGCGCTCGAGCTAACCGCGGTTGCCGGCCGGGGCTGGCTTGATCAGATCGTGCCCGCCCGCCCGCTTGCCTGAAACCACCCCGGGCCTTAGCGTCGGTCCGTGCAGCATGACCACCTGGTGGAGGCTGGGGAACGGCTGCCCGGCCGTTCCTTCACCGATCCCGAGCACACATGCGCCGACGCCGGCGTCATGGGCCGGATGCTCGGGCGCCTGCGGCTCGAGGCAAGGTCTTGGCCCGGCAGGCGGACCCCGGTGGAGCTGATCGCGTACCCGGAGGCGGGCTGCCGGCACTGGCTCGTGGTACCGTGCCCTTCCGCCCTGCGCAAGGCGCGTGACGTGACCGCGGTCGGCTTCTTTGGCGACCTGCGACCGGAGGTGGACCACGCCGCGATCTACCAGCTCGAGGCTGAGGTGGTAGAACGGCTGAGCCGGTATGCGCCCGACGGGCTGCTGAGCTACTACGACGCCGAGCTCGAGCCCGGGATTCACGGCAACCTCGTGCTCTTCGCCACGCGCGAGGTCCCAGCTGCGTGGCATGGTGATGCCGTGCACGCCCGCGCGGTCTTGCTCGCGCCACGTCATTACCGCGGCCTGCGCCTGCATCGGGGCATCATCGGGGGTCCGTTGCTGGGCAGCGGTGATCTGGTTGTCGAGCGCACCCGGTACTTCGATTTCGGGCAGGAACCCGCCTGGCATGGGCGGCGCCTGTTCGGCTAGGGAGAGCACGGCCGACGTGCATCCACGCCGCACCATCCGCGCAGATCGAGTTCCTGCCATGACAGCGCCCTGCCGCCGAGCAAGGGTCTTGCTAGACCTCATGCCCACCTGCGGCTGGCTCAGCTGAACTGTTCACCGGTGGCGGCCCAGCCGTGTGGCTGATCGACGTCGACCGGCGGCAGGTCGCGCACCTGCTGCCGGGTGAGGCTGACCTCGATGCGGTCCTGAGCCCTGGTCACGGCGCTGATCGGAATGGCCGCGTCCGGTTGGCTCCCCAGGTGACCCGTGTGCAGCAGCACGTGCGTCACATGACGGCTCTGCGGGTCAATCACCAGGCCCTCGACCCGGCCGATCGTGCCGTCGGTGGCATGCACGTGCTCGCCGCGGTACACCTCCACCTCGCCCGCCGGGATCGTGTCGGACGTGACCAGGTCGCCGCGCGCGCCGCGGTAGCCGTAATGCGGCCAGAAAACGATGTCCCCCGGACGGTAGTCCGGGACGTCCGCGTCGCCCGCGATGAACCGCGTTTCCTGGCCCGGGTCGAGCCTGCCGAATTCCGCCGAGGTGCAGCTCAGCCGGACCTCGCCCGCAGCGGACCTGACCAGGCCGACGGGAACCAGGCGGACGGGCTCGTGCCCCTGACGCGGTTGCACCAGAAGATGGGTGACCTCCCGCGCCACCGGGTCCACCACAATGCGGCTCAGCGTTCCGCACGCACCATCGGTACACCAGACGCCGGCCCCGATCGTGAAC
>DASYXX010000453.1:0-9523 GCA_035934395.1 Streptosporangiaceae bacterium | reverse complement strand
CCTCCCCGAGCTGCACCTGCCGCTCCGGCCGCACCCGGGCCAGGCGGTCAGCGCGGACAACATGCTGCGCGTCCTGGCCGGGTCGCGGATCGTCGCCTCGCACCGCCACGGCGACCCGCGGGTGCAGGACGCCTACTCGCTCCGCTGCGCCCCGCAGGTCGCCGGCGCGGTCCGGGACACGCTGGCCCACGCCGAGACCGTCGCCGCGCGCGAGCTCGCCGCGGCGATCGACAACCCGGTGGTGCTGAGCGACGGGCGGGTCCGCTCGAACGGCAACTTCCACGGCGCGCCCGTCGCCTACGTGCTCGACTTCCTCGCGATCGCCGCCGCTGACCTCGGCTCGATGGCGGAGCGGCGCACGGACCGGCTGCTTGACCCCGCGCGGTCGCACGGCCTGCCGCCGTTCCTCGCCGCCGATCCCGGCGTGGACTCCGGCCTCATGATCGCGCAGTACACGCAGGCGGCCATGGTCGCGGAGAACAAGCGGCTGGCGGCCCCGGCCAGCGTCGACTCGATACCGAGCTCCGCGATGCAGGAGGATCACGTGTCCATGGGCTGGGGGGCGGCGCGCAAGCTGCGGTCCGTGCTGGCCAACCTGCGGCGGATCCTGGCCATCGAGCTCGTCGCCGCGGCCCGCGGCATTGACCTGCGCGCGCCGCTGCGGCCCGCGCCCGCGACCGCGGCCGCGATCGCCGAGCTCCGTGCGAGCGTGCCCGGCCCGGCGGCGGACCGGTACCTCTCGCCCGACCTCGCGGCCGCCGAGGAACTGCTGCGCGGCGGGAGGCTCACCGACGCGGTCCGCGCGGTCGTGGGTGAGCTGCGCTGAGCCGCGGAGCGCCAGGTAACGCCGCACTGACGGTAAATCTACGGCGCAGGCGGCGGCGCGCTGGAGGAGCACCTCGCGCTCGCGGGCGTTGCGGGTCAGCGCCGCGGCGCGCTCGAACTCGGCGCGCGCCTCCTCGCCGCGGCCGAGCCTGGCCAGGAAATCGCCACGGACGCTGGGCAGCAGGTGGTAGTTCCGCAGTTCCGGCAGGGACGTCAGCGCGTCGGCCAGCTCCAGGCCGCGGGCCGGGCCGAACGCCATGGCCACCGCGACCGCCCGGTTGAGCTCCACCACGGGGGTTGGCGTGATCCTGGTCAGCGTGTCGTAGAGCGCCGCGACGGCCCGCCAGTCCGTTTCCTCCGCGGTCCGGGCCCGGGCATGGCATACGGCGATCGCGGCCTGCACGACGTAAGGGCCGGCCGGCTGGCCGAGCCGCTGGGCGCGCAGCAGCGCCGCGAAGCCCCGGCGGATCAGGAGCTGGTCCCAGCTGCCGCGGTTCTGCTCCAGCAGCGGGATGGGCTCTCCGGCCGGGCCGAGCCTCGCCCGCAGGCGCGACGACTGGATCTCCATCAGCGCCACCAGGCCGTGCACCTCGGCGTCACCCGGGCTGAGCTCGCCCAGCATGCGGCCCAGGCGGAGCGCCTCGTAGCAGAGTTCCGGCCGGGCCCAGTCTTCGCCGGCGGTCGCGGTGTAGCCCTCGTTGAAGATCAGGTAGACGACCTCGAGCACCGATGCCAGCCGTCCGGCGCGCTCGCTGGCCGGCGGGATCTCGAACGGAACCTGCTTGCTGGCCAGGGTCCGCTTGGCCCGGACGATCCGCTGGGCGATGGTCGGCTCGGCGGCCAGGAACGCACGGGCGATCTCGTCGGTGGTCAGGCCGCCGAGCAGCCGCAGCGTGAGCGCGACCCGAGCCTCGGTGGACAGCACGGGGTGGCACGCGACGAACATCAGGCGCAGCAGGTCGTCCTGCACCGCGTCGTCATCGAGCGCGGCGCCCAGGCCGGGCGGGCCGTCGAAGACCGCGGCTTCCTGCTGGACCCGGAGCTCGTGACCGAGCTGGCCGACGTTGCGCTGGAGCCGCTCGTCGCGCCGTAGCCGGTCGATGGCCTGGTGCTTGGCGGTGGCCATGAGCCAGGCACCCGGGTTCGGCGGGATGCCGGCCTCCGGCCACTGCCGCAGCGCCGCGACCAGGGCGTCCTGCGCCAGGTCCTCGGCCAGGTCGAGGTCGCGCACGATCCGGGCCAGGCCGGCGATGATCCTGGCCGACTCCAGCCGCCAGACCGCCTCGACCGCCCGGTGTGCCTCAGGAGCCGCCGAGTCCCCGGGGGAGTGTGGTCGCTGGCCCATTGTCCCCACCCTATGGTGGATGGCCCATCGACCCCACGGCCAGCCGCGAGATACGGCGCGCCGTCGGCCTACTCGGGGCCGTAGACCTGGCGGATCGCGCCCTCGCCGTTCCTGGCGATCTGCCAGAAGCGCCGCGCCAGCTCGATCGCCTCCTCCTTTGACCGCACGTCGATCAGCGCGAAGCTGATGATCGCCTCCTTCGCCTCGGTAAACGGCCCGTCGGTCATGGTGATCTTCCCGCCCGAGGAGGTGATGCGCGTGCCCACCGGGTCGAGCCCGCCGGTGGCCAGCAGCACGCCCGCCCGGCTCAGCTCCTCCACGAGCCGGCCCATCTCGGTCATCATCTGCTCGTCCGGCGGGTCACCCGCGCTCGTCGTCATCAGGAACCGCATCTGCTGCCTCCTTGTGCTGCCGGGGCCGGGGAGCCGGCCCGCCTTCTGCTGATGCTTCGAACGACCGCCAGCGAAATCGACGCGCCCGCCCGGCCCCGGGCCGAGAAAAATCCTGCCCCGTGTCGATCCCGCGGCACCTCGTTCGAAGCACAGGTACCGGGCGGCCGAGCAGCCGGCCGCCCAGGTCCTGGTGAGGAGATGTCATGCGGAAGATCGTTGCAGGGCTGTTCATCTCGCTTGATGGCGTCGTCGAGTCAGCCAACGACTGGATCGGCCCCTGGTTCAGCCCGGAGGTCGGGCAGGCCGTGGGATCAATGATCGCGGGACAGGACGCGATGCTGCTCGGCCGGGTCACCTACGAGGAGTTCGCCGCGCACTGGCCGCACCAGACCAGTGCGATGGCGGACACGATGAACGGCACCGCCAAGTACGTGGTCTCCGGCACGCTCACGTCCGCGGACTGGCAGAACTCGACCCTGATCCCGGCGGCGGCCGCCGCCGCGGAGATCGCCGAGCTCAAGCAGCGGCCCGGCAAGAACATCGGCATGACCGGCAGCGCGACCCTCGTCGCGTGGCTGCTGCGCGAGGGACTGCTGGATGAACTGCACCTGCTGGTCTTCCCCGTCGTGCTGGGCCGCGGCAAGCGCCTGTTCGGCCAGGAAGGCAGCCAGGTCGGGCTCGGGCTCGCCGCGTCCGAGTCGTTCCCCACGGGGGTCGTGCACCTCACCTATCAGCCGGCCGGTAGCTAGGGAGCCTGCCGTCGGCCCGGCCGGTGCCAGATCCCCTTGGCACCGGCCGGGCGCGGTGATTAGATGCACGTGTTACCACCGTCGTGGAACGAGATGTCATGCGTCTGGGAGGTGTCGATGCCCGCGGACGGCCGGACATCAGACTCGTGCCGACCCTCTGGTGCCTAAGACCATGATGCGGTCCATACTGGGACAGGCTCCCGGCGTCGACGAGCGAGCCATCGATCTGGGCTATCCCAGCGACGTCGGCGAGGACGGGGGGCGGCCGGCCACCGGGATCGGCGGGCGCCCTCCCCGACTCGCCTGCAGACGCCGGGCCCGGCGGCGACCCCCCCGGTCCCGGGCCCGGCTCAGATTGTCACCCCACCTCCCGACCAGAAAAGGAGATCACCGTGAGGCTGCGGGTGCTGATCGAGCCGCGGCGCGGCGCGACCTACGAGCAGATACTCGCGCTCGCGCGGGCGGCGGAGGAGGCTGGCCTCGACGGCTTCTTCCGCGGCGATCATTACCTCGGCATCGACGCCGGCGATCCCTCCTACCTGCCGACGGACTCCTGGACGACGCTCGCCGGCCTGGCCGTCCAGACCAGCAGGATCCGGCTCGGGACGCTGATGACCGCCGGCACCTTCCGGCAGCCGGCATCGCTGGCCATCATCGCCGCGACGGTCGACCAGATGAGCGGGGGGCGGGTCGAGCTCGGCATCGGCACCGGATGGTACGAGCGGGAGCACCAGTCGTTCGGCATCGGCTTCCCGCCGCTGCGGGAGCGGTTCGACCGGCTGGAGGAGCAGCTCAGCGTGATCACCGGGCTGTGGTCCACGCCGCGCGGGGAGCGCTTCAGCTTCGCCGGCAAGCACTACCAGCTCGACGAGTGCGCGAACTTCCCCGCCCCAGCGGGCGGCCTGGAGGCGGGCACTGGCCCCCGCCCCCGCCCGCGCATCGTCATCGGCGGCGGCGGGCCCCGCCGGACGCCGGAGCTCGCCGCCCGCTTCGCCGACGAGTTCAACACCGGCCTCGGCCTGGGCGACGACGTTCTCGCCGAGCGGTTCGGCTACGTCCGCCGGCTGGCCGCCGAGGCCGGCCGGGACCCGGACGCCCTCCGGATGTCGACCACGCTCCCGGTGTGCTGCGGCGCCACCCGCGCCGAGGCCGAGCGGCGGGCGGCGGCCCTCGGCGAGCCCGGGGCGCGGCTGCTGCGGCTGGGCGTGGTCGGCGTGCCCGGCGACGTGGCCGGCCGCCTCGGGCAGCTCGCCGCGGCCGGCGCCGACACGGTGTACGTCCACCTCTACGCCGTCGGGCAGCGCTTCGACGCCGAGGGTCCCGACCAGGTCCGCCTGCTCGGCGAGGAGGTGCTCCAGCATGCCGGCTGACGGGCCTGGCTACGCGGAGCGCGTGTTCCGGCGGTGACCGCGCGGGCGGCCCGGCGCCGCCGCCGCGCGAGAATGGCGGGATGAGCTTCGATCAGTACCAGCCGTACGGGCCGGTGGTCGAGACCACCATGCGGATCGTCACCTGGAACGTCTGGGGGCGGTACGGGCGCTGGCGCGAGCGTCAGGCCGGGATCGAGGAGACCCTGGCGGCGTCGGCACCGGACGTCGTCTGCCTGGTGGAGTCCTGGTCAGACGCGGAGTCAGCCCAGCCGGAGCTCGTCGCCCGGCGGCTCGGGTTCGCGCACAGCCTGTTCTGCGGCGACTGGGAGCAGGACGACTGGGTGTCGGGGATAGGCCTGGCGACCCGCTGGCCGGTGACCTCGCACGAAAGCCGCCCGCTCCGCGGCGAGGACGGATCCGGTACCGGATCGGCGCTGTTCGCGCTCGTGGACGGCGACCGCGGGCCCGTTCAGCTGTTCGTGGTGATCCTCGACTACCCGCTGGGCGCGAGCGCGGTGCGGCAGGCGCAGCTCCGCCAGCTCGCCGGGTTCATCCAGGACCGCACGCGCCGCCGCCACCCGATCGTGGTGTGCGGCGACTTCAACGCCGGGCCGGACGCCGACGAGATCCGCATGCTCACCGGGAAGACCGCCCCCGTCGCACCCGGCCTGGTCTTCTACGACGCCTGGGAGGTCGCGGGCGACGGAACGCCCGGCATCACGTGGTCCAACCAGAACCCGCTCGCCGCGGTGGCGCTGTACCCCGACCGCCGCTTCGACTACGTGCTGTCGGCCTGGCCCCGGCGCGGCGGCGTGGGCCACCCCACGCTGTGCCGGCGCCTCGGCGTCCTCCCGCCCGACCAGCCGCAGCTCTCCGACCACTACGGCGTGCTGGCGGACCTGCGTTACTAAGATCAAAAACAATTCACTGACCTATAACGCCGGAGGTGTGACGAGCGCGATGCCTGTCGATGGAGAGTACGAGCCAAGCCCGCGGGGCTGGGTCCGCGAGCAGGTCGAGCAGTACGAGAGCTCGGGCGGGACGGAGGGCACCACGCTGCGCGACACCGGCCTGCCCGTAGTGATCATCACCAACCGCGGGGCGCGCAGCGGCAAGCTGCGCAAGACCCCGGTGATGCGGGTCGAGCACGAAGGGCGGTACGCCGCGGTCGCGTCGCAGGGCGGCGCGCCGACGAACCCGCTCTGGTACCACAACTTCCGCGCGGACCCGCACGTGGAGCTGCAGGACGGCCCGCGCAGGCAGGACATGGTGGCCCGGGAGGTAACCGGGGACGAGCGGGCCCGGTGGTGGGAGCGCGCGGTCGCGGCGTACCCGCCGTACGCCGAGTACCAGCAGCGGACCACGCGCCAGATCCCGGTGTTCGTCCTCGAGCCCGCCGACGCGCCGGCCTGACGTGGGCTTACCGGACGTCGGTCAGAACCCGCTGTTCGGCCGGCAGGTTCTGACCGAAGATCTTGGGCCTGTACCAGAGCCGCAGCCGAAGGCTGCCGGGAGCGTCGAGCGCGGCGCGGATCGGTGAGACGGCTCGGGCCCTGGCCCGGCCGCATGGCCGGGCCAGGGCCCGAACGAGCCCGACGGGCGCGGCGTCCTCAGGCGAGCGGGACGCCGGCCGGGCGCGTCACTCGGTGACGGTGACCGGAACGAGTTCCTCCCGATCGGAGACTTCGGCCTCGGGCCGGGCCGGGCCTGCGGGCGTCGGCTCCTGGGCGCCCGCCAGGTCCTCGCGCCGCACCCGGATCATGGCCACACTGATCAGCAGGGCGACCACGGCGATCCCGGCGGCGACCAGGAACCCGCGGGAGATCCCGGTGGCCAGCGCCTGGTGCAGGATGCCGGTCGGCACCGAGCCGCCGGCCTTGGGCGCGGGCAGCGGGTGGCCGGCGTGCGCGGCAGCCGCAGCCGCCTGGGCCACCTGGTGCTTGACGCTGTTCGACACGGCGGTCCAGGTCACCGTGCCCAGGGCCGCCAGGCCGATCGCCCCGCCGACCTGCTGGCCGGTGTTGAGCAGGCTGGAGGCCACGCCCGAGTCCTCGGCGCGGACGCGGGTCAGCGCGACCATCGATATCGGCACGAATAGCAGGCCCAGGCCGGCCGAGGTGACCAGCATCGGCCCGAGCAGGCTGCTCAGGTACGTGCTGTGCTCGCGGATGTGCGAGAACCAGTACATGCCGCCGGCCGTGATCGCCGCGCCGGCCAGCATGAGCGGCCGGGCGCCGGTCCGGGCGACCACCTGCGAGACGATCCCGGACATCACCACGATCACCGCGGCGAACGGGAGCGCGGCCAGCCCGGCCTTGAGCGGGCTGTAACCCAGCACGTTCTGCAGGAAGATCGTGAGGAAGAAGAAGATGCCGAACATCGCCGTGGCCAGGGCCAGCATCGTCAGGTAGGCACCCGAGCGGTTGCGGTCGGCCAGCACGCGAAGCGGCAGCAGCGCGTGAGGGCTGCGCCGCTCGATCACCGCGAAGGTCATCAGCAGCAGGGCCGCCGCGACGAGCGAGACGATGACCTTGGTGTCACCCCAGTGAGAGACGCCATTCTGGCCGGTGCTCGCGTTGGACAGGCCGTAGACCAGCAGTGCGACCCCGCCGGTGCCGGTGATCGCCCCGGGCAGGTCGAACCGGCCGCGCTGGCGGGTCGACTCGGACAGCACGTACGGCGCCAGTGCCGCGACCACGATCCCGATGGGCACGTTGACGAACAGCGTCCAGCGCCAGGACAGGTAGCTGGTGAGCAGGCCGCCGAGCACGAGGCCGACAGCGGCGCCGCCGCCGCTCATCGCGGCGTACACGCCCAGCGCCCGGTTGCGCGGGGCACCCTCGGGGAATGTGGTGGCGATCAGGGCGAGCGCGGTGGGCGCGACCATGGCGCCGCCGACGCCCTGGACGGCCCGCGCCGCAAGTAGCCAGGCCTGCGAGGTGGCGAAGCCGCCGAGCAGTGATGCCGCCGAGAACAGCAGCAGCCCGGCGATAAAGATTCTCCTGCGTCCGAGCAGGTCGCCGGATCGGCCGCCGAGCAGCAGCAGGCCGCCGAACGTGACGGCGTACGCGGTGACGACCCATTCCAGGCCGTTGCCGGAGAAACCTAGCGCCCGCTGGATGTGCGGCAGGGCAACGTTGACGATGGCCGCGTCGAGCACGACCATCAGCTGGGCGGTGGCGATGACCAGCAGCGCCAGGCCCAGGCGGCGCTGGCCGCCGGCTGTAGAGTCCGGCGGAGCCACCGCCGCTGTGGCGGATTGTGCTGTGGACACTGTGGGCTCCTAACATCCTTTTGGCCGTACGGATCCCGCGCCGCGGCCCGGTAAGGTCCGGCGTCGAGGACTAAGGGGTTGTGGGATCCGCCGCGACGAGGCGGCGGAAGGTCAGGCTGCGTCAGACGAAGCAGCGGTCAGGGCGTCGCTCACCTCCTCCGACTGCTGGTGGCCCGGCCGCGGCGCGGACCCCTCTGCCAGGACGACGTTCATCTTGCGCGTCATGGACAGGAAGCTCGACTTTTCATCCGCGTCGAGCGCCTCGCACCAGGGCATGCGGCCGAGCATGGCCTGCTCCAGCCGGGCCTTCAGGTCGAGGCCCTCGGGCGTGAGCACCAGGTTCTTGAGCCTGCGGTCTGCCGTGTTGGGCTCCCGTGCGGCCAGGCCGTGCCGCTCCAGGGTGTCGGCGATCATGGTGACGAACGAGGGGTCGACGTGCATCCGCCTGCCCAGCTCCTTCATGGTCACCGGCCCGTCGATCCGGTGCAGGGCCTTGACGGCGAACAGGGGCACGCCGAACTCGTCGGCGACCATCTCCGCGCGCTTCATCATGTGGGTGAAGAACTCGGACAGGGCGTCAGCGATGTGCTGATCAAGCTCGTTGCCGTTCGGGCACCATGCCATCGCCGTCACCTTCTCTCGCTCTCAGTGTGGGATTTTCCGCACCCTTGATGGGCTCAACCGTTGAGTACCTCAAACAATTCCGCCGTGCCCAAGATTTTCTGGACGGGCTGGCGCGGGGCATCACCGATGACATCGTCACGGGATCGATGGTGCCGGGCCGAGGGCCGCGCTGTCGTCGTGCGACGGAAGCGATTTCCGCCTAGTCGGCGTGGATACCGCAGGGGACCGGACTACGACGCGGGGAGTACCTGGCGCCAGCGCGGCCAGCTGGACGGCGTGGGTGGCGCGGCCGCGCTCCGCCGGGCATCACCGGGCCTGACGGCAAAGGGTTTCGCCTGGCGGAAACCTGTGGCGCGATTGTTGCTTCCGGGCGGGCCCGGCTGTCAGCCTGGCAGTGCTGACCCCCGGGGACGCCCGCGGAGCGCGGAGGCCTTTCGCATGACGACACCGGTCCGTGAGGGCGACCTGCTCTGGACCCCCAGCGCCGAGCGTGTGGCGGGCGCCAACCTCACCGCGTTCACGTCCTGGCTGGCCGCCGAGCGCGGCCAGCGCTTCGATGACTACCACGCGCTGTGGCGATGGTCGGTCGAGGACCTTGAGGGGTTCTGGCAGGCGGTCTGGGATTACTGCGGCATCCGCGCGTCGGTCGCGCCGCAGCGGGTGCTCGGCCGCCGGGCCATGCCGGGCGCCGAGTGGTTCCCCGGTGCCCGGCTGAACTACGCGCAGCACGTGCTGCGGCGCGAGCAGCCCGGCGCGGACGCGCTGCTGTTCCTGAGCGAGACCTCGCCGGTAGCCGGCCTCGACTGGGCCGATCTCGTCGGCCAGGTGCGGATCGTCGGCACCCGCCTGCGCGGCATGGGCGTGCGCCCGGGCGACCGGGTCGCCTCCTACCTGCCGAACATCCCGCAGGCGGTCATCGCGATGCTCGCCACCACCAGCATCGG
>DASYXX010000859.1:0-3822 GCA_035934395.1 Streptosporangiaceae bacterium | reverse complement strand
CCATTCGGGCTGGCTACCCAGCGGATGTTGGCCGCAGACTCAGCGGTCTCCATCGGCCCGATCAGCCGGGAGGCGTACGCGTACCTGCCGAAGATGCCCAGCATCAGCGACTGCGGCACCGGTACGTCGGCGATCACCGTCCCGGCCGGCGCCTCGGCGAGCGCTACCCTGGCGTGGGCGACGAAGATCTGGTCCGGCGAACTCGACGTCACGTTCTGGAAGGCCTGAGCGGACCACACCGAGCCGATGACGAACGCTCCGACCACCCCGCCGGCGACTGTGCGCCCCCACTGGCCCGGGCTGGCGACGGCCCACCGCCGGTCGAGGTCGTCCGAGCGCCCGGCCACCGGCCAGAACGCCAGACCCAGGCAGATGGCCAGGACCGGGACCGCGTCGGCCACGTAGCGGGTCTCCAGGCCCAGCACTCCCGAGCCCAACGCAGCGATCCTGCCCAGCGCGATCGGGATCACGTCGGCCGCGACGAGCCATCCGGCCAGGATGGCCCAGGCGCGCCAGGCATGAACGCGAGACCATACGCTCGCCCCGATGACCGCCACGGCCACGATCGCAGAGAGCCACACCAGCGCGGCAGGCGGATGCGAATACGCGTACTCCGCGTCGCCGGAGGCCGCCCATTGCCACGGACCGCCGATGGCGCCGGGCACGAAAGTGTTCTTCACCAGCTGGGAAATGAACGTGAAGACCCCCGACGACGACCCCGAGATGCGGCCCTGTGCCCCGGAAGAGTGCAGCGCCGCCGCGAACACCACGAGGTATCCGACGAGCACCGCCAGCTGCAGAGCCCAGCCTCGCCAGAAGCTGACCAGGCACCGAATGATCGCGCTCGGCCAGGGGCCATCGATGAGGAACCCGGATGTCACCCCGAGCAGGAACAGCGGCAAGACCAGGGATTTCTCGAAGAACACCAGCCCGAACAGCAGCCAGGCCGCGGCTGCGACGGCGTGCCGGAACCGGCGCGTCCGCACGTAGTTCACCTGCGCGTTCAGCGCCATGAACATCGCTATCTGCAGCGGCAGCGCCTCGATCGCTGTGTCCCACCACCGGATGTTCGGCAGCGTCAGCGGGCAGAGCAGGTAGACCGCGAGCGGTATCAGGATCGCCGGCCGGTTCCCGAACAGCGTCCGCAGCAGCCGCAGCGCCGCCAGATCGGCGCCCGCCAGCATGACGACCGTGACGGCGGACGCGAGCGGCCAGCTGTACAGCGAGATCCTGGCCACGGCCCAGGTAATCGCGAAGGCCCCGGGCAGAAAGTGCCCCGCTTCGGTGAACGAGAGGTATCCCCAGCTGAAGGGGCTCCTAAGCGCCAGCTCCAGGAAATGGAAATCGTCCTGCCAGAAGTAGAAATGGCTGAGGAAGATCGATTTCCAGATCAATTGCGCGACGATCAGCGCGAGGCCGCCGAGCAGGATCCCCCGGTCACGCACCCAGGCCAGGAGCTGTCCCCAGTCGACGACGTCAGAGACCTCGGCACGGTGCTGGCCATGGGCGTACGGGACAGGAGGGGTCTGCGAGCGGCGCTCAAGCTCCCTGCCGCTCCGGTTTGCATCTCCGCCGGTCTGATTCACGGCGCACAGCCTAACCCCGTCCCCGGATTATTGCTACGAAACAGTAACAGACAGGATCTCGTTCGCACTGTGTCTTGCGCTGGGGCGGAGCACCCTTTATCAACCTCCCGCAGTGGTGCAAGCTCCGCTCAGTCTGGTGCGTGCGCACTCACTTTTACCTCGGGCAGCAGCCGCTCGTAGGCGTCGAGATCGACCTCACCGGCCGGGCCCGACGACGCGGCCAGCGCCACCGCGTGCGCGAGGGTGTCCGGCCACGACCAGCCCAGCGCGATGCCTGGCACGAACCCGGCGGCCAGGACGTCGCGGAACGCGTCCGCCGCGACCGCGGACCCTTCGGGAGTGACGCGAGGTGAGGCCGCGCGCCGGCCGGCGAGCTCGGCGCTCCAGCGCCCCTCCGCGGTGACCGCGCTGACCCGGCCGCCGGACAATACGGCCACGGCTCGCGCTCCGTTCGCGATCAGCGCCTGCGGGTCCTTGTCCTCCGGCTCGGGTATGACCAGGGCCGGGCGCCTGCTGACCCCGTGCCACAGGGCGCTGCCGCCCGCGTCGAGCACGACCGGGACGCCGGCCTCCGCCGCGTACGTGGCCAGCGAGCCGTACGTCTCGGCCGGAAGGCCGGCCGGCAGGCTCCCGCTGAGCACCGCCGCGGTGGCGTCGGCCATGAGCGAGCGGTAGTCGGCGGCGAGCCTTCCGAGTTCCTCGGTGGTGATGTACGGCGCGGGCTCATAGAAGGTTGTAACGTCACCCGCCGGGCCAGCCACCTCGATGACCCGCCGGGACTCCCCGCTGATCCAGGTGAACTGCGTGGCGACCCCGGCCCGGGCCAGCTCGGCCCGGATCATCTCCCCGGAAGCGCCGCCGGCCAGGCCGGCCGCCACCACGTCGTGACCGAACGTGTGCAGCACCCGGGCCACCGCCAGGCCCGGCCCGCCGGTCCGGTAACTCACCCGGCGGACCAGGTTCGCGCCGCCCAGCCTGACCTGCTCGGTCTCATAGCCCACGTGCAGCGCCGGGTTCAGCGTGACCGTCACGATCACGCTGTGTCCCCCGCTCGGTCCCCCGCTCGCCTCCGGGAGCCCGCTGGCTCATTCACGCCAGCTCCGCCGCCGCGATGGCGCCAAGCTCCCAGCATGCCTCCAGGTCGGCCGGGCCCGGGGGGCCGATCACGCTGACCGGCGGGCGGGCGCGGCGCCAGTTGAGGCCGGTGGCGATGGCCTCGACGGCCCGGACCGCGCCGCCGGTGTCGCTGGCGCCGTGCACGTACAGCGCGTACGGCCGACGCTGCGTCGCCTCCAGGCACGGGTAGTAGATGCCGTCGAAGAAGTGCTTCAGCGCGCCGGACATGTAGCCGATGTTGGCCGGCGTGCCCAGCAGGTAACCATCGGCGGCGAGCACGTCGGCCGCGGCCGCGGTCAGCGCTGGCCTGATCACGACCTCGACGCCCTCGACCTCCTCGTTGCCCGCTCCGGCCACCACGGCCTCGAACATGGCCTGCATCGCGGGCGACGCCGTGTGGTGCACGATCAGCAAGCGTGGCATGGGCCCGCAGCATAGTGGGCAGGCGTAACACGCGAATGTGGTCGTCCCGGCGGCCCCGGCTACCCTGGCCGCATGCGCCCTCCGGTTGCCGCGTTGCTCGATGCGTGCTGCGTGCTGGCGTTCGTGGCCATAGGCCGGGCCAGCCACGACCACGGCGAGTCCGCGGCTGGCCTGGCCAGCACCGCGTGGCCGTTCCTGACCGGGCTCGCGGCCGGCTGGCTGGTGACCCGCGCCTGGCGGCGCCCGGCCGCGATCGTCCCCGGCGGCGTGGGGGCATGGCTCGGCGCGGTCGCGATCGGCATGTTCCTGCGGGTCGCGGCCGGCCAGGGCACGGCGCCCGCGTTCATCGGCGTCGCGCTGGCGTTCCTCGGGCTGTTCCTCCTCGGCTGGCGCGCCGCCGCGAAAGCCTGGTCCCGGTCCCGCAACCCTCGCGGCATTCCCGCCCCCCCAGCCGCTCCCCACAGCTGCTGACCCTCTCGTCACCGCACCCTCTCCGCCCAGCCGACCACCCTCCTCACTCGCCTCTGCCGTCACATCGGACATCACGGCACCATCTGGATCAGCTCACCCCTCGCTGGAACCGCACCGATGTTCCAACGATGCGGCTGTATCAGCATCAATGTTCTATCGATGCGGTTTGTGAGCCCGGTTCAGCGCCCCGCGGCGGTCCCGGCCCGGCCCCGCCGCCGCCCGGTCC
>DASYXX010000410.1:0-2895 GCA_035934395.1 Streptosporangiaceae bacterium | reverse complement strand
CCCGGACGTACTGGACGGAGAACCCGTGGTGACTCACCACCGAGAGCAGCATCCCCTGGGAGAGCGCTCCCCCGACGTACCCGACAGACGTCAGGGCCGCCGCCGCCGCCTGCTCGATCGCGGGAAAGTAATTGCCGCGCTCGCGCATCATCGCCCGCAGGTCGGCGTTGGCCGCGCGGGCCTCCTCGGGCGTCGCCGTCGGCTTGGCCCGCTGCTTGCGCAGCTCCGCGTGCAGCGCCACCAGGTGCTCGATCACGTCGCTCGGCACCCGCGCGCCGACGCGCAGGTGCGGCAGGCCCAGGTCCCGGTAGACCGGGTCGCGCTGCGCCTCCTCGAGGGCGATCTCCAGCTGCGCCCGCCGGCTGGGCGGCTGGCGGCGCAGCAGCTCGTCGGTGCTGACCGACAGCGCGCCCGCCAGGGCCTCGATTAGCGACAGCTTCGGCTCACGGCGGCCGTTCTCGATCAGCGACAGGACCGAGGGGGCGCGGCCGACGCGCTCACCGAGCTCGGCCAGGGTCAGTCCCCTGGCGCGCCGGGCGTGCCGGAGCCGCTGGCCGAACACCCCAAGATCTAGCCGTCCTTCGGCGAAGGAGTCAGAATCTTGCTCCGTGAATACTGTCACATCTTCACTATAGAAGAATTCCTGGCGAAGTTCATGCTCCAAATCCTGGCACCGGGAGCGATTGCTACCGCAGAGTAGTGATATCGACCCGGGACGACCGCCTCGGCCCGGGGACGGAGCACGGGAGGTTCCAGTGAACGACCAGGCAGCGATGTTGCAGCAGGAGTGGGCGACAGATCCGCGGTGGGCAGGCGTCGAGCGCACGTACTCCGCCGCCGACGTGGTACGGCTGCGCGGGTCGGTGCAGGAGCAGCACACCCTGGCCCGGCTGGGCGCCGAGCGGCTGTGGTCGATGCTGCACGAGGACGGTTACGTCGCCACGCTCGGCGCGCTCACCGGCAACCAGGCGGTGCAGCAGGTCAAGGCCGGACTGCGGGCGATCTACCTGTCCGGATGGCAGGTGGCGGCCGACGCCAACCTGGCCGGGCAGACTTACCCGGACCAGAGCCTCTACCCGGTCAACTCGGTGCCTCAGGTGGTCCGCCGGATCAACAACGCGCTGCTGCGGGCCGACCAGATCTCCTGGGCCGAAGCGGGGGGCACCGGGCCCACGCCCTACTGGCTGGCGCCGATCGTGGCCGACGCCGAGGCCGGGTTCGGCGGCGTGCTGAACGCGTTCGAGCTGATGAAGGCCATGATCGCGGCGGGGGCCGCCGGGGTGCACTGGGAGGACCAGCTGGCCTCGGAGAAGAAGTGCGGCCACCTCGGCGGCAAGGTGCTGATCCCGACCGGCCAGCACATCCGTACCCTGAACGCCGCCCGCCTCGCGGCCGACGTCTGCGGCGTCCCCACGCTGATCGTGGCCCGCACCGACGCCCAGTCGGCCACGCTGATCACCAGCGACATCGACGAGCGGGACCGGCGGTTCGTCACTGGCGAGCGGACCGCGGAGGGCTTCTACAAGGTCCGCGGCGGCATCGAGTCCTGCATCGCGCGCGGGCTTTCGTACGCGCCGTACTCGGAGCTGCTCTGGATGGAGACATCCACCCCGGACCTCGAGATCGCCCGCGAGTTCGCCGAGGCGATCAAGAACGTCTACCCGGACCAGATGCTGGCCTACAACTGCTCGCCGTCCTTCAACTGGCGGGCGCACCTGGACGAGGGCACGATCGAGAAGTTCCAGCGCGAGCTCGGCCACATGGGGTACAAGTTCCAGTTCATCACGCTGGCCGGCTTCCACGCGCTGAACCACTCGATGTTCAGCCTGGCCCACGGCTACGCCGACGAGGGCATGGCGGCCTACGTCCGGCTGCAGGACGCCGAGTTCGCGGCCGAGGCCGACGGCTACACCGCCACCCGGCACCAGCGCGAGGTCGGCACCGGCTACTTTGACCTGGTGACCTCGGCCATCACCCCGGACTCCGCGACGACCGCGCTGGCGGGCTCGACCGAGAGCGAGCAGTTCGCCGCCGCTCACTAGCCTCGCACCGCGCCGCCTGCCCGCGGCGCAGCCGCCCCAGCGCGCCGGGTGGCTCCCGGCGCGCTGGGGTCGGCCTGCGTTCGCCCGCATGCCGCTGGGGCATGCCGTTCGGGAGCGTGTCGAGTTGTGGTTGCGATAGCAGCCATTTCTCGACACGCTCGGCTGCCCGGCGACGGCGAGGTGGCCGGCATGCTCGCGCTGATGTTGCTGACCGACTCCCGGCGCGCCGCGCGGGCCACGCCAGGCGGTGACCTGATCCCGCTGGCCGAGCAGGACCGGACCCGGTGGGACAGCGAGCTGATCGCCGAGGGCACCGCCCTGATCACCGCGGCCATGGCCCGCTCGCCGCTGGGTCCCTACCAGCTGCAGGCGGCCATCGCCGCGACCCACGCCGACGCCGGCACCGCCGAGGACACTGACTGGCACCAGGTGCACGCGCTATACACGATCCTCGAACGCCTCGCCCCCAACCCGATGGTCACGCTCAACCGCGCGATCGCGCTCGCCGAGATCTGCGGGCCGCAGGCCGGGCTCGAGCTGCTGTCGACGCTGGACGGCGACGCCCGGATGGCCGGGCATCACCGGCTGCACGCGGTGCGCGCGCACCTGCTGGAGAACGCCGGCTCACGGCCGGCCGCGCGGGAGCACTACAAGCTCGCCGCGCGCGGCACCGCGAGCCTCGCCGAGCGGCGCTATCTCGAGGGCCGGGCGGCCCGGCTGCCCCGCGCTCTTAACCCTCCCGACATTTAACGGACGCTGGTGGCGGGCGGGCGACGCTGACCGCAGGCCGCGGCGCTCTGCCGCCGGCCTCAGTGCAGCGGGTCGGGCTGCCTGGGCTCCTTCGCGCCATCGG
>DASYXX010000407.1:0-8910 GCA_035934395.1 Streptosporangiaceae bacterium | reverse complement strand
GCGAACGTGTGCCCGCTGACCACGTGGAGCATGACCCAGGCGGTCAGCATGCTCGGGCCGGCCGCCGCCAGGAACATCCAGTTGCTGGGCATCGACGCCAACCCGGACGCGATCGGTGTGGCTGACGTGCGGGCGTACTCGCAGGCGCACCAGATGATGGGTGCCTGGCACTTCCTGACCGGCAGCCCGGCGCAGCTCGCCGCGGTGTGGCGCGCCTACCACGTGTACGTGGCCGCGTCGCACGGGAACATCGACCACCAGCCCGCGGTCTACCTGATCGACCCGAGCGGCCGGGAGCGGATTCTCTACCTGACCCAGATGGCGTACGCAGGCGCGGGCCAGCAGGCCGAGCTGATCGCCCGGGGCCTGTCGGCCCTGCTGCCGGGGCACCCGGCGGTGCGCGGCGGGGTGCCGATGACATTCGCCCGGACCATCGGACCCGGCCAGCTGGCGAGCCTCCCGGTGATCGGCGGGGATCGCGCGGCGGGCCAGGTTCTGCTCGGCCGCGGTCACGCGCACGTCGTGGTCTTCCTCGCCAGCTGGGTCAGCGAGCTCTCCGACCTGCCGGGTGAGCTGCGGGTGCTCGCCGACTACCAGCGCGAGGCGCTGCGCCGCGGCTGGCCCACGGTCGTCGCGGTCGACGAGAGCCAGACCGAGACCACTCCCGGCGCGCTGTCCCTGCAGCTGGCCCGGGCCGGAGGCGGAGCGCTCGGCTATCCCGTCGCCGCCGACGCCAGCGGCCGCGTCGCCGACGGGTACGGGGTCCAGGACCTGCCCTGGATCGAGGTGACCTCGGCGAGCGGGCGGATCCTCTACCGGCACGACGGCTGGCTCCCGGCCGCCTCGCTGGCCCGCGCGGCCGCCAGCGCTGCCGCCAGCACTGCAGCACGGGCCGCCGGCTAGCCGCGCCGCCGCTGGTTCGTTCCTGGCCCGAGCGGGCACAATCCACGACACCACGGGGGCGGCCTAGCCTGCTCCCGGTCGGGCTCGGCGCCGCGGGGGGCGGCGCCGTGATCATCGGGGGGAAGTTCGTGAACAGGACGGTTCTGACAGCTACGACTCTGGCCGCAGGCATCGGGCTGCTGGCGGCGGCCGGGTGCGGCGGCAGCGCCAACGGCGCGGCCGCCTCGAAATCCGGTACCGAGACCATCAGCGGCACGCTCAAGGGCGAGGCCGCGATGGCGACCAACCCGGTATTCCACCTGACCTTCAGCGGGCCGGTGAACACCACCGCCACGTTCCCCCTCGGCACCGCGCCCAGGAAAGGCCAGACCCATACGTTCAAGACCGGCGCGGGCAACTTCGTGATCGTAACCGGCACGAGCTCGACCACTCAGCGGCTGCTGTCGACCTCGACCTGCCGCTTCGAGTTCTCGACAACCGTTCCCTACACCGTGTCCGGCAGCCGGAGCACCGGCCAGTTCGCGGGCGCGTCGGGCAGCGGGAAGGCGCTGGTCGGGTTCGCGGGCGACCTGCCGAAGCTCGGCAACGGTAAGTGCGATACGAGCACCACCGCGGTGCCGAAGGTGAACACGGTCGTCAGCACGTTCAAGGCCGCAGGCCCGCTGACCCTCAAGTAGCGGCGGCGCGGCCCGTCAGGTATCGCCGGGTTCGTGCTGGCCTGGCCAGCGCCGGACCGATAACGTGCGGGTGTGACCGATACGACGTGGCTGGACGCCACCGCGCAGGCCGACCTCGTCCGCCGTGGCGAGGCGAGCCCCGCGGAGCTGGTGGAGGCGGCCATCGGCCGCATCGAGGCGGTGAACCCGCGGCTGGACGCCGTGATCAGGACCCGGTTCGACGAGGCGCGGGCCGAGGCGGCCGGCGACCTGCCCGACGGGCCGTTCCGGGGGGTGCCGATCCTCTTCAAGGACCTGGGCTGCGAGGTCGAGGGCGAGGCGACGGCGTTCGGCGTCGGACCCATGCGGGACCTGCCCTGGCCGGTGACGTCCTACCTGGCCGAGGCGTTCCGGGCCGCCGGGTTCGTCGCGCTCGGCCGCACGAACGTGCCGGAGATGGGCACCACGGTGACCACGGAGGCCCGCAGCTTCCCGGCGGCCCGCAACCCCTGGGACCCCGGCCGCTCGGCCGGCGGCTCCTCGGGCGGGTCGGCCGCGGCGGTGGCCAGCGGCATGGTGCCGGCCGCGCACGGCAACGACGGCGGCGGGTCCATCCGCATCCCGTCCAGTGAATGCGGGCTGGTCGGGCTCAAGCCAACCCGGGCGCGCGTCAGCCAGGGGCCGACGATCGGCGAGGCCTGGGCCGGCGGCACGATCGACGGGGTGCTCACACGCACCGTGCGTGATGCGGCCGGCATCCTGGACGTGATCAGCACCGGGGCGCCGGGCGACCCGTATTATGCCCCGCCGCTGCCCCGGCCGCTGCGCGACGAGGTCGGCGCCGACCCCGGCCGCCTGCGGGTCGGGGTGCTTGACCGGCCGGGCGCCGAGGTCTACCTCGATGACCCGCAGTGCCGCGCCGCGGTGGCCGGTACCGCACGCCTGCTGGAGAAGCTCGGCCACGAGGTCTCGGACTCTGCGCCCGGGGCGATGTTCGATGAGCTGTTCGGCGGGCACTTCTCACGCATCATCGCAGCCGATACCGAGGCGACGTTCCGGGAGTTCGAGACGATGCTGGGCCGCCCGATCACCGAGGACGAGATCGAGCCGCGCAACGCGTTCTACCGGCAGGTTGCCGGCACGCTGGACGCCGTCACGTACCTGCAGAGCCGCGCGTGGATCGGGATGTGGGCCCGCCGGATGGCGCAGTGGTGGACCAGCCACGACCTGCTGCTGACGCCGACCCTGGGCGCGCCCCCGCCGGAGCTGGGCTGGTTCACCGCGGAGGGGCCGGAGCAGGAGGGATGGCGGGTGGTCAGCTTCATCCCGTACACGGCCCAGTTCAACATGACCGGCCAGCCGGCCGTGAGCCTGCCGATGCACTGGACGCCCGACGGCCTGCCGGTCGGCGTGCAGCTCGTGGCCGCCTACGGCCGGGAGGACCTGCTGGTCCGGGTGGCCAGCCAGCTCGAGCAAGCCGCGCCCTGGCACGAGCGTCGCCCGCAGGTCCGCGCCTAGTCCGGCGCGGACGGCGCCTCGGAACGGCAGCGGGCGCCCGAGCATGGATACCGCCGAGATCGAGGTCTCGGCCGCGACGACATCACGCTCGTTCCCATTACGGACCTGCCGCCGCTGCCGCTCGGCCTGATCTGGGTCACCGCGCACGACAACGCCCGGATCCGGGCGCTCGCGGAAACCGCCCGGTCGCTGCGGCGGCCGGCCGAGCGGGCCTCGCGCGGCTGACCCGCCGGGCGCCGATCGATTGACCGGCGGCCCGCCCTCGACCAGGGCCTGGCCGTCTAGGTCTTCGCGGAGCTTGCTCCGCCGTCTGATTTACAGGGGGGTCGTCCCTAATAGGCCTAGGGCTATGAGCGGCGTTTCCGGTAGCTCAGGCACTCGTCCAGGTACTGGCTGGTCCGCGCGGTGAGCCGGACCAGCCCGTAGGCGCCGAGCACGGCCCGCTTGACCACGTCGTCGGGAGCGCCTTCCAGGCGGAGGTACCTGATCAGCTTGGCCACCTCGCTGCGCGGAACCTCGGAAAGCTGGCGCGGGCCCAGTTCGCGCAGCACGACCGTCGGATTGCCCGGCACGTAGAGCGTCTTCTCGTCCAGTACGGTGATCTCGTCGCCGAGCTGCCGGATAGCGCCCGCGCTCAGCGCCAGGCGGGTGGCCTCGTGGAACACGCGCCGGATCTCCCTGCCCACCCGGCTCCCTCCCGCTGCCACCGTGTACAGGCGGTAGGCGCGCTGGGCGTGGACGGGCCCTTCCGCGGCCACGATCTCCCGGAGCCCGGCGATCACCTCCGACAGCGGCGCGGTGTCGGGGTGCGGGAGCGCGCGCCGGGTCCATTCCTGGTACGGCAGCAAGAAGGGGGCGGCCCGGTTGCTGATCGCCGCGGCGGGCTCAGGGGCGGCCGGAGCTGCGGCCTCGGCGGCCTCCGCAGGCTCGGTCAGCACGGCAGGCTCGGGGGCCTCGGCGGTCACCGGGGACTCGGCGGGCGCGGCGGCCCCGCCCGCGGGCACGGGATCGGCAGACCTGCCCCGGCCGGAGACCTCATGCACGACCGCCTCGGGAGCCCGCGTCGACCACCAGTCACCGGTGGGAATGCCAAGGCCGGCCAGCCGCTGCCAGAGCGGGAGCAACGCGGCATCCGGGTCGCTGTAGAACGCGGAGCCGCGGATGCGCTCGAAGGTCCAGCCCGCCCGCTCGAGGACCTGCTGGCGGGCGCGGTCCTTGTGCCAGGCGTCGGGGCCGTGCCAGCGGTCGCCGTCGCACTCCACAGCCAGCCGGGCGTGCGGGCCCTCGACGACGACGTCGATGCGGTAACGGCCCACGCTGTGCTGGACGGACACCTTCCGGTAGCCCCGCGCCGTGATCTTCTGCAGCACGTCGCGCTCGAACTGCGACTCGCAGGCGCCGAGCAGGTCGGCCGGCGGTGCTGTGGCCGCGCCGCCGTCGCGGCAGTGGCCGATGAGGGCCCCGCGAAGGTCGCCGTCGGGGAACTTGTCGGGATCGACGGAGTAGACGATCCACATCTGCTGGCGCGCCCGCGACGCGGCCACGTTGACCCGCCGCGTCGCGGCGTTGCCGGTCATGGCGGCGACCCGGCCGGACGGCAGGCCCGGATCGACCGCGACCACGGCCGAGATGATGATCACATCTCGCTCGTCGCCCTGGAAGCTCGCTGGCTCACCGCAGCGCAGCCGCCTCCGGTCCATGGTCTCCGGGCCGACCCGGTCGTAGAGCTTGTCCCAGATGAGCCTGGACTGGGCGGAGCCGAGCAGCGAGATCACGCCCATGTCCATGCCGTCGTAGTCGGGGTTCGCGCAGAGCTCGGCCACGAGGTCCACCACCGTCTCGGCCTCGGGCTCGTTGATCATCCCGTTCCGGTACCCGTCCAGCACCTTCACCGCGCCCAGCGGCGACCAGCCGGGACGCGGCGGCAGGTCCCGCAGCGGGATGATCCGGTTGTTGTAGGCGTGGGCGTTGGAGAAGCCGATGATCTGCGGCAGGCACCGGAAGTGCTCGGTGAGCATCACGACGCCGGGGAACTTCTGGAACGCGAGGTCGTACAGGCTGTTGTCCGGGTCGAACAGGGTGCGGTACTTGGGGATCATCGCCAGGTGCTCGTCCAGCAGGTCGAACACCTGCTGCCGGTCGAGGCCGACGTTGTCCGGGCTGGTCTGCTTGTCGTCGCCGACGACGATGGTCTTCCTGGCCAGGGCGAGCAGCGGCACCGCCTCCAGCCCTATCTGGGACGCCTCGTCGACGACGAGGACGTCGAAGGGCGGATCGGTCTCCGGGCGGAAGCTGGTGAGGGCCCGCGCCGTGGGCATGATCCACACCGGGATCGCGTCCTTGGACTCGTTCAGCGCGGCCCGGATTTCCGTCAGCCAGCGCTGGGCGAACTTGCCGCCGGTCTTCCCGAACCTGGTCACGGCCCGCACGTAGCTGTTGAGGGCCTGCCGCTGCCGGTCTCCGAGGTTGTCGGCCAGCCGGCGCCAGGCGCGTTCGCTGACGAGCTCGGCGATGACGCGCCGCCGCTGTACCGACAGCTCCTCGAGCCGGGCCTGCAGCTGGGCCGGGGTCTGCCCGCCGAGCGCCTGGCGTACCCAGCAGTCCAGCTGCCGCCACTGCCAGGCGGCGTCGAAGTCGGCCGGATCCCCGGCCGCGGCCGGGTCGGCGAGGATGCGGGTGGTCCAGACCGGGGCGGCGGCAAACAGGCGCGCGCGCAGGTCGCGCAGCCAGCGTGCCTGCGGGCCGATTTCCTGGAGGTCCCTGAGCTCCTCCCGGAGCCGCTGCCACTGGGCCAGGTCCTGGCGGGAGAGCGCGTCGATGAACAGGTTCCACAGGCCGGAGGAGGCGGCCGACCGCGCGCCCTCCCGTAGCCACTCGTCGAGGCTGCGGAACCGGAGGGAGAGCTCTTGCACGCCGATCTGGTCGCAGGCTTGGACGCAGACGTCCGCGAGGCGACCCAGGGTATCCGCGTCAGCGGCGGGCGGGCTGCTGACCCCGATCGCGGCCAGGTCGGCGCGCAGCTGCGCCCACGTGCGCGGCCAGCTCAGCGCCCGGCCCAGGTCCTCGAGCAGCGGCCCGAGCACGTCCTCGGGCACTTCGGCCTCGAGCTCGGCGCCACCGACGCGCGCTACCTGGTTCTGCCAGCTGGTCCGCATCCGCCCGCGCAGGTTCTCCAGCGCCGCCGCCTGGAGGCACAGATCAATGTCCGCGACGGTTACCGGCTGCCTGCCGTCGACGGCACACTTTTCGAGGGCCCGCCTGGCCTGGCTGGCGAACACGCCCAGCTTGCCGAATTCCGACAGCCGGTCCTTGGCCTGCTGCAGCCCCTCGATCAGAGCGGGGTCGGTGATCTCGGGGATCACGACCCGGTAGGCCGTGAGCAGTCCGCGCAGGCGGAGCGCCTCCTGCCGGTCACCGGACAGCTGGGCGCAGAACGACAGCCAGTCCCGGGCGAGCAGCGGATCAGCGGCCTGCTCCCGGGCGTGGCCCAGCCAGGTGCCCGCGATCTTGGCCATCCACTCCATCTCGGCATGGCACCGTGCGGCGAAGGCCTGCAGGCCCTCGCGGCCGGAGCCGACGGCCAGGCCCCAGTCGAACACGGCGTCGCCGAGCGAGCGCACCGAGCCCTGCAGCCGGGAAAGCTTGGCGAACCGCTCCTCGAGCTCGGCGGCGAACGGGATCGCGGTCAGCTCGGGAAGGTCGCGCGCGCAGGCGTCCGCCCTGCTCACGCCCACCTCGCGGATCAGCCGGAGCAGCTCCTGCAGCTCGCCGGCGGTGACCGGGCGTGCGGTCGCCGGCGTGATCAGGTCGTCGATGTAGCACAGCCTCGGCACCTGCGCGGCGACCCACCGGGCCGCCTCAGCCCTGGTCGGCGTCTCGCCCGCCAGCCAGTGTCCCGGCAGCCGCTCGACCTCCGCCTCGCGGGTGGCCAGCAGCGCCTGGGTGGCGACCGCGATGCTGCGGCTGGCCGCGTCCAGATCGGCGGTGAGCTGCCGGATCCGCTCGTCCGCGAAGTCCTTGTCCTGGCCTGCGACCCGGGCCTGGATCTGCCCGATCGCCGACTCCAGCTCGCGGCGGCTCTCCGCGTCCGCGCCGAGCACGGAGACCGTCAGGTCCTTGATGCCGGCCGGGATCTTCCCGGTCAGGGCGCGCAGCGCCTGCTCCTTCTCGGCCACTACCAGCACACGTTTGCCGTACGCGACATAGTGACTGATGATGTTGGCGATCGTGTGCGACTTGCCCGTGCCCGGCGGCCCCTGCACGGTGACGCCCGTTCTGTGCTGCGCCTGGGTGAGGATGGCTTGCTGCTCCTCGTTCGTCGGCAGCGGAAGCAGCAGCGGCTCGGCCGCCGCGTGCCTGCCGCCGTCGGCGGCAGCCGCCTGGCTCGCCAGGGCCGACGGGGAATCCGACACGACCGCCTGCAGGGGATCGGGCACCGCCGCCGACTGGTCCCGGTACAGGGTCCGCATCCGCTCGAGAAAGCTCTGGTAGTCCGGCAGCCGCCGGCGCATGTACAGCACCCAGCTCCCGTCGACCACGGCCGGGGCCCCGTCAGCGGGGGGCGCGGCCTGCTCGACGACCGTGCCCTCGTGGTCGATCGCGCGGACCAGCCGGCGCAGCAGGCCCCGGAGCACCTGAGCGTCCCAGAGGTCGGCGCCGTCTTCGCTCAGCGACTGCCGGACGCTCATGAACGCGGCCCGGTCGGCCAGCGACAGCGCGGCCAGGCACCGCGCCTCAACCTCAGGCGCTCCGGCCGGGCACACCCGGATCCGCTGGGTCGCCTGGTCCTGCTCCACCTCCACCGGGACGCAGATCAGCGGGTGATCGACCACCTCGCCGCCTGGCCGCCAGCGCAGCCGCCCGAATCCCCAGACCAGCTCCAGCGACTCCCGGCCCGTGGCGAGGAGGTCCCGCTGCTGGAACAGGTCCCTGTGGAGTGCCTTCGCGGGCATCACCTCGGCCCACCGGGCGGCGAACGGCTCCCAGACGGCCGCGATCCATCGCTCGGCCGCGGCCGCGAGCTCTGGTTCGGGGCCCGGCACCGCCGCGTAACGTTCCGTATAAAGGGTTGTCGCCCGTACTTCGGGCCGGGACTGCGGACTGATCGTGGCGCTATCGCCCAGCAGCTCCACCAGCTCCGCCGGAACGTCCGGTCGCCGGGGGAGGTCCAGGAAGTCAACGGCCAGCCACGACTCGGCAGCCGGGGTCAGGCCTATCCCCGGCACCCGGGGCAGGTCGGCATCGCGCAGCAGGAAGAGGTCGTACTTCCTGATGTCGTAGACCGGCGGGTTCCGGCGGGCGTCGTAGTCCGCGAGGAAGTCGATCAGGCTGATGGTCCGGGCGCGTTCCTCGGCGCCGGCCGGCATCGCTGCCGGCGGCCCGGGCTGGTCCGAAGGGCCGCCCGCCCCGGGCGCGACCGCCTGCCAGTTCTCCACCTGCGTCCCGCCCCCCGGCGTGCAGCCAAGCTGTTCAGACGAGTCTCCCGGAATCGGCCGCACTCGGCGCCCACTATGGCAGATCCCGCAGAAGCCGGGTCAACTCCGCGCGATCGCGGTCAACAGGGAGGTTTGGCCGCGTCACGGCGCGCAACGCTCCCCCCGTCCGGCGGCGAACCGGCCTGGCCGGACGTATGAGTCGCCCCCCGCCGGGAAGACCGACGGGATGAGCACCGGGGAAGGAGGACCCGACAAGTCGCGCAAAGACGTGACCAACGGGGCACGGCAGAGGGCCAGCCCTGAGCCCCCCTTCCGCCGCATACTCGCAGCCAGCACTGCCGCTATCGCAACCGTGCGCGGCAGGGCGTCGTCAAGCCCCTTTGCCAGGTGGGTCGAGG